>JAFMQQ010000896.1 GCA_017354595.1 Micromonosporaceae bacterium | reverse complement strand
CCCGGCCCGCAGCGCGCGGCGCACCACCAGCTCGCCCTCGGCGATGAACAGCCCGTGCGGCGGCTCCCAGCGGGTACGCAGCTCGACGTCGGTCAGCGCCCGGTAATCGGCGAGCCGGTCGTCGCCCGGGTCGCCGACCACCAGCGCGCTGGCCGGATGCGGCCTCGGCGGGAGGGAGTGCCTCGGCCGGTCTGGCTCAGGCACGCTCCCGCTGGTGTTCGTTGTCGGCCTGGTGGTTCTCGCCGAGCAGCTCCGAGGCGGTGACCCGTTGCGGTGCGGGCAGGCCGCGCATCGCCTCCGCCTCGGTCTCCGCGGCCGCCTCCTTGGCCGAGGCGAGCGCCTGATCGAGTACCTCCTTGGCCGCCTCCGGCTCGGGCTCCGCGGCCGGCTTCTTGGCGCTGGGCAGGATCTCGCCGATCGCACCGCCGATGCCCTCCAGCGCGCGGGTGATCTCAGCCGGCACGATCCACAGCTTGTTCGACTGGCCGGCGGCGATCTGCGGCAACGACTGCAGGTACTGGTAGGCGAGCACCTTGGGATCCGGGTCGGCGTTGTGTACCGCGGTGAAGACCGTCTGGATCGCCTTCGCCTGGCCCTCCGCCTGCAGGATGCGCGCCTCCCGCTCGCCCTGCGCGCGCAGCACGGCGGCCTGCCGTTCACCGTCGGCGGTGAGGATCTGCGACTGCTTGATGCCCTCGGCGTTGAGGATCGCGGCCCGCCGGTCCCGCTCGGCCCGCATCTGCTTCTCCATCGAGTCGCGGATCGAGGGCGGCGGCTCGATCGCCTTGATCTCGACCCGGGTCACCTTGATGCCCCACCGTCCGGTGGTCTCGTCGAGCACCCCGGAGAGGTGCCGGTTGATCTCGTCCCGGCTGGTGAGCGCCTTCTCCAGGTCCATCGAACCGATCACGTTTCGCAGCGTGGTGACGGTCAACTGCTCGATCGCCTGTAGGAAGTTCGCGATCTCGTAGGTGGCCCGGACCGGGTCGACAACCTTGAAGTACAGCACTGTATCGATGGATACCACCAGGTTGTCGGAGGTGATCACCGGCTGCGGCGGGAAGCTCACCACCTGCTCGCGCATGTCCACTTTGGACCGTACCGAGTCGAAGAACGGTACCAGCAGGTTCATCCCGGGCTTGAGCGTGCGCCGGTAGCGGCCGAGCCGCTCCACGACATCCATCCGCTGCTGCGGGACGATACGCACCGACTTGACCAGGGTCACGATCACCCAGATCACAATGACTGCCGCGATGATGCCAAGAACAACGGCGATGGCTGTCACCGGTAAATCTCCTTCCACCCAGGGGCTGGTTGAGGCGCCAGCACTAGAACTCCTTCCACACCAGCGCCGTGGCGCCGTCGATCTCGATCACCCGGACCCGCTCCCCCGGTTCGAAGGTCTCCAGACCGTCGTACGGGCGGGCAGTCCACACCTCGCCTTCGATCTTGATCCTGCCGTGGTCGGGGTCTACCCGTTCCAGTACTACTCCGGCGGAGCCCTCGATCGCGGCCAGGCCAACCCTGGCGGTGTCGCCGCCCTGGTGCAGGCGGTGCAGGAGTGCCGGCCGGATGAACCACAGGGTGCCGGCGGAGACCGCGGCGAAGGCCAGCAGCTGCGCCCACACGGGCAGGCCGACCGCCGCGCCGACGGCCGCCGCGGCAGCCCCGGCGGCGAACATGATCAACACGAAAGTGGTGGTGAAGACCTCGGCGACGCCGAGAACCACCGCGATCACGAGCCACAACCAGGCCACGCACAAATCGTGGCACGCCGGTGCACCTTTCTGCGATCCCGCTTCCCGGCGGAGGTGTGGGGATTTCTGGGCCGGCCGGCGCGCTGGACGCGGCCGGTCCCGGACCGGCGCCGAGCCGACCGCGGCGGTGACCGGCGGCACGCGCGTGCTGGGCTGCGTTCGGCC
>JAFMQQ010000895.1 GCA_017354595.1 Micromonosporaceae bacterium | reverse complement strand
GCCTCGGTCAGCGGGCCGAGCCCGACGAACAGCCAGATCCCGAACGGCAGCAGCAGCACCTCGCTCCACCGGCCGAGCGGGCGCAGCCAGCCGATGCCGAAGCCGCCGAGCGCGGCGACGGCCACCGCGACGATCGCCGTGATGAGCGTGGGCAGCCAGGTGTTCACCTCGGCCTGGATACCCGCCTGGCTGAACGCGTGCCGGCTGACCAGGTCGCCGGGCGTGCCGACCGCGTGCAAGAACGGCCATAGCCCGTACCCGGCCACCGCCAATAGGAGCAGCAGCCCGATCACGGCACCGATCACCCCGACCAGCCGGCTCCCCTGCGCCGGTGGCTGTGCCGGTGCCGGTGGCTGTGCCGGTGCCGGCGGGCGGGTAACCGGACCCGGTTCGAAGTCCACCCGCAGCCGGGTGAAGACGATGACCGCGGTGGCGGCCAGCCCCAGCACGGCCAACACGATCAGCAGCAGTACGCCGACCGCCGCCCCGGGTCCGAACTGGACGGACCGGAACCCGTACCCGTCGAGCAGAGCCATCGGCGTCTCTCCCCGGCCCCGGTAGCCCACACCGCTGATCAGCGGGACGGTGAAGACCTGCAGGCACAGGGCGAGCACGGTGAGCAGGCCCAGTACGCCGAGCAGCGGCATCGCCAGCCAGTCGCGGCGGCCGCCGGCACGGCGGCGCAGCGCGCTGAGGTACAGGGTGGCAGCCGCGCCGGTCGCCACGCCGAAGGTTCCGGTCCAGGTGATCAGCCGGGTCAGCGTCTCGGGCGACGGCGGGTCGCGCAGCGCCTCCCATGCCAGCCAGGAGACGGAGAGCGCGGCCGGCGCCACCCACAGCATCGGCAGCGCGAGCGCCGCCCGCAGCCCGAGCCGGAACCGCCGCCCGGCCGCGTCCGCGGCAAGCGCCAGCAGCGGAGCCACCACCAGCACGCCGAGCAGCGCGAAGACCGACAGGCTCAGCGGGAAGCCCAGCGAACGCAGGAAGCCGGGGAAGACCGTGCTGTAGTTGTGGAAACCGACCCCGCTCACCGGACCGGCGATGCTCTTGCGCTGGAAGCTGGTGACCAGGGTCCAGACGCTGGGCCACAGGTAGCTGAGGATCAACGCGACGAAGGCCGGGGCCACCGCGAGCCAACCCCAGCCGGACCGGTAACGCATGATGCCTCCCTAGATCGATCGCGAGGATCCTATCTGGATCGGTCCGGTCCCGAGGGGAGGCTGCATCGGGACCGGGGTCACGGCGGGTCGCGGCGACGTCCTTGCGCTCCGGTCCCGCGCTGGCTTGACTGCATGCGTGACTGAAGACGCCACCTTCTGGTTCGATCCCATCTGCCCGTTCACCTGGCGCACCTCCCGTTGGCTGCTCGCCGTCACCACGGCCCGCGGCCTCTCGATCGACTGGCGGCCGATGAGCCTGGCCATCCTGAACCAGGGCAAGCCGGTACCGGAGCAGTTCGCCGAGGTGCTGAAGGCATCCATCCGGCCGCAGCGGCTGCTGTACGCCACCGGTGTGCGGCACGGGCCGCAGGCGACCGGGAGTCTCTACACCGCGATCGGCAACCGGTTCCACGTGGCGCACCGGCAACTGGACACCGAGCTGTTGGTCGAGGCGATCGCGGAGGCCGGCCTGCCGCCGGAGTTGCTGGAAGCGGCGGACGACACCGACCTGGACGCGGCGGTACGGGACAGCCACCAGGCCGGGCAGGCGCGCGTCGGTACCGAGTCCGGCAGCCCGATCCTCGCCCTCGGCGACGGGCCCGGCTTCTTCGGTCCGGTGGTGGTACCGGTACCGGAGGGCGAGGCGGCAGAGAAGCTCTTCGACGCGGTACGGCTGCTGACGGCGGTACCCCAGTTCAGCGAGCTGAAGACCGCCCGAGCGTCCCTTGAGGACAGTTAGTCCTCAAGCAGCCGCAGCACCTCACGGGCGC
>JAFMQQ010000894.1 GCA_017354595.1 Micromonosporaceae bacterium | reverse complement strand
CGCCGGCACCACCCGCGGCGCCTGGACAGCGGGCTGCGCAACCGGAGCCGGCGCCGGAGCGGCGGGCGGAGCCGTGGTCGCGGCCGCCTTGACCGGGCCGACGTTGTACGCGTCCTTGATGGTCTGGGTGATCGATCCGCCGATCGCGTCGGTGGCGGTCACCTTCAGGTCGGGGCTGGTACCCCGGGCGGAGAGCGGATTGGCCCAGTACGCCTCATAGTGGCCGCCTCGCCCGACCAGCACCGCGGGCTTCCAGGTGGTCCCGTCGTCGAAGGAGACCGCCACCGAAGCCGAGGTGATCGCGGCGTGCGACCCCTTGCCGTCGTAGGTCTGGTGGCCGACATCCAGCGTCATCTGCTGCACCGGCGCGCTGCTGGCGTTCTGCTCGTCTTCGGCCAGCTGGTAGCTCATCCGCAGCACCGGCAGGATCTCGCACGCGCCGGCGTCCGGGTACTGGCTGCACTGATAGCCGGAGGGAAGCGTCATCTCCGGCGACGGCTTGGCCTTGTACCGGAACCGGAAGGTCAGGTCCGTGTGGGTGGAGGTGGACTGGCTGTATGCGGGCCCGTACGGGCTCAGGTTGGTGTCCAGGACCAGCCGGTAGGTGTTCAGCTGGTTCGGCGGCGCGGTACCCGCGGCGAAGGGCTGGTAGTCATTGCAGCCGGGGTAGGTGGCGACCTGTGTCCCGTTGAGGTAGCAGGCCCCGGTGTCGTTGAGGATGCGCAGCCCCTGGTCGGCCTGCTGGGTGTCCTCGGAGTCGAGCGGGTACTGCGCGCTGATGTAGTTGGAGGTCGTGCTCTCGGTGGCGCACGCCTCGCAGCTCAGGTAGACCTCCGCCGGGCGCGGGCTGTGCTGCCCCCACTGCGGTGACAGCGGCCCGCGGCCCCAGTCTATGGAGTACTCGTGCCCGCCGACGTACGTCCGCGGGTCGGCGAGATCCTGGAAGCCGGCCTGGTTCGGCTGGCCGATGTTGGAGAGGAAGAACCATTGGCCGCCGTTGGCGGTGCCGACGTAGTCGGTGAAATCGCCCGGCGCCGGGCGGACCCACAGGTCGCTGGGCGCGAAGGCGGCCTGCCCCGGCAGGACCGGGTCGACCGGGCCCTTGGCGAACTCGAAGGTCGCGGGGGCCAGGGCGGGATCGGCGTAGACATGCTCCTGGACCGTCGCCAGCTGGCGGGGCAGCACCCGGTACGGCGGGGGCGGGATCTGGTTGTCCCACCCGAATGCCACGTCGTACCGGTACGGATAGGTGGTCTCGTACGGGTACGGATAGCTGCCGCCCGACGGCGGCGCTATGCCGTCCCATTGGATGTAGTAGTGCAGCCGGCCGACCGGCGGTGCGGTCTTCGTTGGCGTGACGTAGATGCTGGCGCCGGCGATGCCCTGGGTGTCCGACCCGGCCGGGCCCCAGTCGTGTGCCGTGACGGCGTTCCAGTCGCCGCCGTCGGCGCCCTGCACACCCCAGGTGAGGAACTGGGTGACCTGCAGGGCTGGCTTCGGAGTGGCCACTGTGGACAGTGCCGACGCGCTGGCCTCGCTGTAGGTGACGTTGGTGGCCTGGTCGCTCTGGGCGACGGTGAAGCCGCCGGTGACGTACCGCAGGGCGAGCGGGTTACCCTGCGCGTCGTAGTCGATGAACTGCGTGACGGCGTAGTAGTTCCCGGCCGGGACGGCCAGCCGGGCGACCCCGTTGTAGGTCACCATCGCGATCGACAGTCGCTCGAACGAGTCCATGTTCCACAGCTTGATGAGCGCATCCGCGGGCCCGGCCAGTCCGGGTGTGTTGAACTGCACGATCTGGTACGGGTAATCGGTGCTGGTCTTGTCGCCCTTGCCTGCGGTCGCGCCGGGGGCGCTGGCGGCCAGGGTCATGCCGGCCAGGCCGGGCAGGCCGCTGCTGCCGACCGGTCTGCCCGCGGCCACGTCGGCGG
>JAFMQQ010000232.1 GCA_017354595.1 Micromonosporaceae bacterium | reverse complement strand
CCGCGTCCGCGACCGTGGTCGCCAGGATCCCGTGCTCGACCAGACCGAACCAGTCCTCCACCGGCAGCTGCGCGGGTACCACGCCGTGGCCGGGCTTGATGCCGACCAGTCCGCAGCAGGCGGCCGGGTTGCGTACCGAGCCGAGGCCGTCATTGCCGTGCGCGATCGGTACCAGTCCGGCGGCGACGGCCGCGGCCGCACCACCGGAAGAGCCGCCCGGGGTACGGTCCAGCCGCCACGGGTTGCGGGTGATGGCGGTCTCGTCGTCGGTGAAGCCCCACAGGCCCAACTCGGGCATCCGGCTGGTGGCGACCACGACGGCACCCGCGCCGCGCAGCCGGCGTACCACCTCGTGGTCGGTCTCGGCGACCGGACCGGCCGCGGCGGCCGACCCGTGCCAGGTGGGCAACCCGGCGACCGGGGTGTTCTCCTTCACGGCTACGGGTACCCCGGCCAGCGGCAGGTTCGCCAGGTCCTCCTGTTCGTCCACCGCTTCGGCCTCGGCGACCGCCTCGGCGCGCAGCACCCGGAACGCGTTGACCGCGCTCTCATCGCGGCGTATCGCGTCCAGATGGTCCGCGAGCACCTGGGTCGCGGAGGTGTCACCCCGGCGTACCGCCCGGGCGATCTGCTTCGCCGTGGCGCCGACCCAGGTGCCGGTCTCCTCCCACATGTTCACCTCTCAGTGCAGTGCCTGCTCCAGGTCGGCGAGCAGATCGTCCACCGTCTCGATACCGACCGACAACCGCACCAGATCGCCGGGCACCTCAACCCGGGAGCCGGCCGCGCTGGCGTGCGTCATCCGACCCGGATGTTCGATCAGCGACTCGACCCCGCCCAGCGACTCGCCGAGCGTGAACAACCGGGCCCGATCGCAGACCCGGACCGCCCGCTCGGCATCGCCGGTACGGAAGCTGACCATGCCGCCGAAGCGGCGCATCTGCTTGACCGCGATCTCGTGCCCGGGCTGCTCGGGCAGGCCCGGATAGAACACCTGGCACACCGCCGGGTGCCGGGTGAGGAACTCCACCACCCGCTCGGCATTGTCGCAGTGCCGCTCCATCCGTACCGCGAGGGTCTTGACGCCGCGCAGGGTCAGCCAGGCATCGAAGGGTCCGGCGATGCCGCCCATCGCGTTCTGGTGGTACGCCAGCCGGGCGCCCAGTTCGAGGTCGCGTACGACCAGTGCGCCGCCGACCACGTCGCTGTGCCCGCCGAGGTACTTCGTGGTCGAGTGCACCACCACGTCCGCCCCCAACTCCAGCGGGCGCTGCAGGTACGGCGAGGCGAAGGTGTTGTCCACCACCAACAGCGCACCGGCCTGGCGGGCGACTGCGGCGAGTGGCGCGATGTCGGCCACCCGCAGCAGCGGGTTGGTCGGGGATTCGCACCACACCAACCTGGTCCGGCCCGGCCGGATCGCGGCGCGTACCGCGTCCAGGTCGCCCAGGCGCACCGGAGTGCTGTCCAGGCCCCAGTTCGCCAGCACGTTGGCGATCAGCCGGTAGGTGCCGCCGTACACGTCGTCCGGGATGACCAGATGGTCGCCGGGCCGGCAGACGGTACGCAACAGCGTGTCCTCGGCGGCCATGCCGGAGGCGAAGGCGAGGGCGCGGCTGCCGGACTCCAGCTCGGCGAGGCAGGTCTCCAAGGCGGTCCGGGTCGGGTTGCCGGTCCGGGCGTACTCGTACCCCAGCCCAGCGGCGCCTGAGCGGTCAGCCCTTCGCCGGGGCGAGCCGACCGCGTCCTGGGCGAAGGTGGAGGTCGCGTAGATCGGTACGGTCACCGCGCCGGTACCCGGGTCGGGGTCCTGACCGGCGTGGATGGCGATCGTCTCGAACCCGTGTGGCGCTTCGATGGTCACCCCGGCACACTAGCCCGAGCTACTCTCTGCCGCGTGGCAGAGTGCGTGTTCTGTGCGATCGTGGCGGGTTCGGTACCGGCGTTCCGGGTGGTGGACGAGGCGGCCGGAGTGGCGTTCCTGGACACCCGGCCGGTCTTCCCGGGCCATGTGCTCGTGGTCCCGCGGGCGCACATCGTGACGCTGGCCGACCTGCCGACCGAGCAGATCCCCGGCTATTTCGGGCTGGTCCAGCGGTTGGCGGTGGCGGTACAGGCGGGTATGGCGGCGGACGGCACCTTCGTGGCAGAGAACAACACGGTGAGCCAGAGCGTGCCGCATCTGCATTTCCACGTGGTACCCAGGCGTCGCAAGGACGGGTTGCGCGGCTTCTTCTGGCCGCGTACCAGATATGGGTCCGATCCGGAGGCGACGGAGACGGCGGCCCGGATCGCAGCGGCCTTGCCCACAGCGGCGATCCCCGGTTCGTAAGGGCGGATCGCGGCGCGACGCGGGATGCTTGGAGGGTCGTCTGAAAGGAGCGCGCTGTGTTCTTGCGACGGAAGAAGCTGGACCTGCCCACGGCCGAGGATGCCCTGCCGGGCCGCGAGGAACAGATGCCGGTGGCGGCGCGGCACACCGTACTGGATGCTCCGCTGCGCGGACCCTGGCCGCAGGGCGCGCAGATCGCGGTCTTCGGGATGGGCTGCTTCTGGGGTGCCGAGCGGCTGTTCTGGCGGGTGCCCGGGGTGATCTCCACGGCGGCTGGGTACGCCGGCGGTGTCACGCCGAACCCGACCTACGACGAGGTCTGCTCGGGGTACACCGGCCACGCCGAGGTGGTGCAGGTGGTGTACGACCCGGCGAAGGTCTCCTACAACCAGTTGCTGAAGGTGTTCTGGGAGAACCACAACCCGACGCAGGGGATGCGGCAGGGCAACGATGTCGGCACCCAGTACCGCTCGGCGATCTACGCGACCACGGACGAGCAACTTGCCCAGGCGGAGGCTTCGCTCGAGGCGTTCGCCCCGGTGGTACGGGCGGCCGGGCGCGGTGAGATCACCACGGAGATCGGCAAGCTGGACACGTTCTACTACGCCGAGGACTACCACCAGCAGTACCTGTCGGACGCGAAGAATCCGGGCGGGTACTGCAACCACGGGCCCAATGGCCTGAGCTGCCCGGTCGGGGTGGCGAGCGCTTGATCGAGATATTTACGAAGGCCTACGACGATGGCGACATGAAGTTTTGGCCGCCCAAGACGACGCTCGGTGTCATCTGCGCCCGCCTCGGGTCCCAGCACAGGGCCGTCTTCGCCTGCGCGCCCGCCAAGCTGAACTGGCCGCTGTTGTTGACATGCCAGGCGGCGGGGTCGCGGCGCAGGACGCGAAGCCGTTCGGCGACATGCTCGTCGGTGAGCCAGTCGACCGAAGCGTCCCCGCTGAGGATGGCGTCAAGACGCCCCTCGGTGACCAGCTGGACGGCACCGGCACAGTCCTCGCCCACGTGCTGCAGGAGCGCGAAGGGATTGCGGGCGGAGACGTGGTAGGTCTGCGCCCACCTGTCCAATACCCGTTCGTTGTCTGGCAACAGACCCCAGAGGAACGCACGGACCGGCGCATCGCCGTGCTCGCCCTGGCTTACCGGCATCGACAGCGAAAGCGGCGTGTGACTGAAGTGTCGCCGCCAGGCCGCGTCATAGACAAGCACAAATCTGCCGGCACCGTCCACTGTGATCTGTCCGGCTATCTGGCCCTCCAGCAGTACGACCAGGCGCCGGCCATCCTCACTCACTTGTCATCACCTCGCGCCGGTCCCCGCCGGTGAGCGTTGATGATGTCATCCAGGTCGATATCCGGCTTGGCTGGCAACGAGGCGTCCAACGCCATGCCGAGGGCGTGCACGACTCGCAGAACCAGACCGAACTCCGCCGTTGCCTTACCGGCCTCCAGAGCCGACAGCCAGCGCCGGCTCACGTGGGCGGCCTTGCTCAGGTCGGCCTGTGTCATCCCCCGCCGGCGCCGCTCATCGCGAACGAGTAGACCCAGATCCGTGGCATTGGAGACCCGCATGCCCCCTCCACGATGTGCGCGTACGTGCGCAGCATACCTCATGAGCACGTACGATCGCATCCCTCGGCACGCGCACGTACGTGCACCGGCCCCCAGGCTGGCACGTACGTGCTCATAACCCTCGGGTCAGCCGGCGAGTGCCTGGGTGAGCAGGCGCTCGGTGTACCCGTCGAACGCGACCAGCTTGACCAGACGCACCCGAGTGGGCGTGGCCCGCAGCGTCCGTACCGCGATCGGCGCGGCGCGTTCCGGCGGGAAGCCGAATGCCCCGGTGGAGATGGCCGGGAAGGCGATGCTGACGAGGCCGAGTTCGTCGGCGACCTCCAGACTGCGCCGGTAGCAGGAGGCGAGCAGGTCGGGCTCGTCGCGGTCGCCGCCGCGCCAGACCGGGCCGACCGCGTGGATGACGTACCGGATCGGTGGATCCAGTTCGAAGGCGGGCGTCGCTACCGCCTCGCCGGTGGGGCATGGGCCGAGTGCCCGGCCCGCCTCGGCCAACCGCCGCCCGGCCGCGCGGTGCACCGCCCAGTCCACTCCACCGCCGCCCGACAGCGACGAGTTCGCCGCAGTGACGATCGCGTCCACTGCCTGCTTGGTGATGTCGCCCTGCACTACCAGGATCTCCGCCATGGCCGCGATGGTCCCACCGATTGTTGATCAAACGGCTCTGCCCCTGAGCGAAGCGCAGTGCTACCGTGTCAACACGGCACCGGCTCCGAAGCCGGTACCGCGACCTTTTACTCGGATCGTCCGGCACGTTCCTGCCGGTGAAAGGAAGCGCTTCAGCATGGCCACGGTCACGTACCAGAACGCCACCCGGATCTACCCGGGCAGCACGACCCCGGCGGTCGACTCACTCAGCCTCGAAATCGGCGACGGGGAGTTCCTTGTCCTCGTCGGCCCGTCCGGCTGCGGCAAGTCCACCAGCCTGCGGATGCTCGCCGGACTCGAGGATGTCGACTCCGGCGCGATCTTCATCGACCAGCGCGACGTCACCAACCTCCCGCCCAAGTCGCGGGACATCGCGATGGTCTTCCAGAACTACGCCCTCTACCCGCACATGACGGTGTACGAGAACATGGCGTTCGCCCTCAAGCTGCGCAAGACGCCGAAGGCGCAGATCGACGCGGCGGTCAAGAGCGCCGCGAAGCTGCTGCAGCTGGAGGAGTACCTCAACCGCAAGCCCAAGGCGCTCTCCGGTGGCCAGCGCCAGCGGGTCGCCATGGGCCGGGCCATCGTCCGCAAGCCGCAGGTCTTCCTGATGGACGAGCCACTGTCCAATCTGGACGCCAAGCTGCGGGTCCAGACCCGGTCGCAGATCGCCACGCTGCAGGCGCAGCTGGGCACCACCACGGTCTACGTGACGCACGACCAGATCGAGGCCATGACGATGGGGCATCGGGTGGCGGTACTGCTGGACGGCATCCTCCAGCAGGTCGACACCCCGCGGGCGCTCTACGACAACCCGGGCAACGTCTTCGTCGCCGGCTTCATCGGTTCGCCCGCGATGAACATCAAGACGGTACCGGTGACCGATGCCGGCGCCGACTTCGCCGGCATGGTACTGCCGCTGACCCGGGAGCAGGTCGCCGCGGCGAAGGCCGGCGAGGGGAACGGCACGGTCACGGTCGGCTTCCGGCCGGAGGACTCGGATCTGGTCTCGCAGAGCGAGGGCGGCATGCCGATCCTCGTCGACCTGGTCGAGGAGCTGGGTTCCGACGCGTACGTGTACGGCCACGTCAGCCTCTCCGGCGCGGACGAGCGTTTCGTCGTGCGTACCGACGGGCGTACCACGCCGCACATGGGCGAGACGGTATACGTCAAGCCGCGGACCGGGCACCACCACGCCTTCCACGCGGTGACCGGCGTACGGATCTGAAGCATCACGGCCGGCGGCGG
>JAFMQQ010000231.1 GCA_017354595.1 Micromonosporaceae bacterium | reverse complement strand
CGTCCCGACCGGGTGGGCCCTTGTCGATCGCGGTGGCGGTCAGCCGGTGGATCACCTCGGTCGCCGGCATGTTGGGGAACCTGGACCGTACGAGCGCCACAGCCCCCGCCACGATCGCCGTAGCATCGCTCGTGCCGGTGCCGATTGAGTATCCGCCGGTGTTGCTCGTGGAGACAATGTCGACCCCGGGAGCGGAGAGCGTAATCTGCGGCCCAGTCACGGAGATGGCGGCATGGTTGCCGTTCCGGTCAACCGCACCTACCGCGACGACGCCCGAGATGCGTGCGGGTGAGTCAACGGCGAGGTCGGGTGGTGTGTTGCCTGCTGCGGCCACGACGACAACATCTCGGGCTAGCGCTCGATTCACGGCCAAATCGACAGCGTCGGACGGCCCTGCAGCTGCAGAGATCGATATGACGCCGACTCGGTGCTGGACTGCGAGATCAATAGCCCGCGCCATCATGGCCGTGGTATCACCTGGCTCACCCGCCCCTCGGATTGGGAGGACACGGGCGCCCGGCGCTACCCCCTCTGCCCCGCCGCCGTTGTGGCCGTGGGCAACGATCAGACCAACCATGCTCGTTCCGTGGCCATCTGAATCGCTCCACCCATTGCCAGTCTCGCCATGAACGACATCGAGTCCCGGGAGAACGGAGCCGCGGAGGTCTTGGTGCTGGGCGTTGACGCCCGTGTCGATCACGGCGACCGTGATGCCCGCTCCGGTGGATATCTTCTGCGCCTCGGCGACCCTGAGCTCCTGGAGAAACCACTGTGCCGACCGCGTGGAGTCCGCGTGTGCTGGAAGGGCGGCCGCGGCGGCGACCAGCAGGGTGGTCACGGCAAGGGTCGTGGAGCATTGCGCGAGCGGCCTGCCCGGCATCAGCGGGGCCCGATGAATGGACCCGGGTCGTGAACGGTGACCTCAGGCCCTGGCTCGAGCACGGGCGGAACGCCCTCGGCCACCTCCCACACCGTGTCCGGGTCGAAACGCATACGACGCTTGGATCCCGCTCTGCCGCTGACCCCGCCGCCGATCCCGTATGGCATCCCGCCCGGATGGTCGCTCTGTTCAGCACCGCCGAGCACGCCACCCACACCGTTGACCTGACGGGCAGGTGACGCCTCTTCGCGAGCTTGGGGCAGGGGCTTCGCCACGGCGGCAGCGGGCGGACCACCGAGGACGCCCCCCACGGGAAGCCCACGCCGTCCCGGCATTTCCGACCCTCGAGACGAGGAAGTACCCCATCCACTCCGAGCCGGCATTGAGGTCGGCGGAATCACGCCGGTGGGGAAGAAGGCCGGCCGGGCTGGGCTCCATCCACTGGATGAACCAGACCCGGTCGAACCGATGAGAGCCGCACCGGGCGGCGCGATTGATGCTGGTGCCGAGCCGGTCAGTACTGGGCCGGCCGACGCACCGCCCAAGTTGTGCGGCGAAGGACCAGCGCCGCCAACGGAGCCCGTTACCTGCGACGAGCCCGTCGGTGGCGGTGCAAACGGACGCACTCCGGCTTCCGGAGGGGTACCGCCTGGGGGCTGGTACGGCGGTGGGGTTTGGAAGGCGCTGTTGGACTCGATGGTGCTCGTACCGAGGCTCGTCATGATGCTGGTCGCTTGCGCGTGCAGTCGGTCCTGCTCCCCGGCGGGTACCGGAGACACGCCAGGGGACGGCATCGGTGTCGGTAGACCCGGCTGGGTCGCCACCGGCCGTTGGCCCCCGTAGGACGCCAGTGTCTGCTCATTCGCCGCCCAGCGCTCGTACACCGGCGCCAGGCGCTGTCTCGCCTCCGTGATGCTTGTCGTGATCTGGATCATGGCCCGCCAGTTCGTCGCCGCCGCGTCCCGCAGTTGCGCCATCGACGCCACCAGCTCGTCCACCTTCTGCATGAAAACGGCCGACGCCGAGCCCGGGCGAGGCGGCCAGTTCTCCGCCAGCTTCGCGCGGTAGGTCTGCACGCGATCGCTGTGGTAGTCGACCAGGTCCGAGATGTGCTCCCAGGCGAGCGCCTGGTCCCAGTCCGCGTGCTCCGGCGCCGGTACCCGGATCATGTCCCACATCTGGCCGACCGTGAGCGAGGACCAGTCGGTCCGCGCCGACGGTTGCGGTGAGGCGGGGGGCATCAGCCGGACCCCGTCGCGTCGCCGTTGAGCGCCCCGCGCACGTCCGCGACTGTCGCGGCCGAGTACGCGTCGCTGTCCCGGTACCGCTTGGCGATCGTCTCCGCCGCCGCGGCCAGATCCCAGGTCGCCGCCGAATGCGCGTTGAGCAGTTCGAGCGTTCGCTCCAGGGTATTGCTGTATGTGGTGTAAGCCTCGGTCAACTCGACGAACCCGTCAGGGGCGGTGAACGGCACCGAATTCAACTTGTCGACCGTCCTCCGCGCGTGCGGCACGAAGTTGCGGTTGACTTCGTCCTGCAACGCCTTTGCGAACTCGGCAAGGGTCGACAGATCAGCCTGGATCGGCTGGTAGTCGCGAAGCCATCCGGGCCCCTCGTCCCACGGTATGCGCGTCGTCATCGTGTCCTCCCCAGGAACCCGACCGATTCCGAAGGCTACCGGCTAAACACGCGTCGTGGTATCCCCAATTGTCAGCTGTGGATAACTCGGCGGACCTGTGGCGGTCGGCGGCGGCGTACGGTCAGCGCGGCTGTGCCGATGCACGCCATGCGCCGGGGCCGGGCCGCAGGTCAGCGCCACCGCGGGAGCCCGGATGGGCCGACGCCCGCCAGCGCGAGCGGGGTACCGGCGGGACCGCGACACCGCCCGGCGGGGCAACCACGGCGAGTGCGACGACCAGAGCCGCCAACTCCTCGGGGGTCGGCGTACCCCGGACCACGCGCAGCCCGTCCACGATCATCAGCGTACGTGTGGCAGGCTGCGTGCGTGCTCCTTGACCTGTGGCACCGGGCGCTCGCCACCCAGCCCCACCCGCCCCGGTTGCTGGTACTGCTCACCGGGCTGGCGGCGCTCGCGATCGTCGTACCGCGCTCGCCGTGGCGGCTGGCGCGCAACGCCATCACCATCGCGCACGAGGGCGGGCACGCTCTCGCCGCCGTTGTCTGCGGCCGCCGGCTGCAGTCGATCCGGCTGCATTCGGACACCTCCGGGCTGACTGTGACCAAGGGTCGCGCCAGCGGTCTAGGCATGGTGCTCACGCTCGCCGCGGGGTACCTCGCGCCGTCCCTGCTCGGGCTCGCCGCGGCTGCTTTGTTGACCTGGGGACGCATCACTCTGACCCTGTGGCTCTGCGTGCTACTGCTCGCCGGCATGTTGTTGATGATCAGGAACGGGTACGGCATCCTGTCGGTGCTCGTCACCGGGGGCATCGTCTTCTTCGTCTCGTGGAAGGCACCCGCGAACTGGCAGGCGGTCTTCGCGTACCTGGGGATGTGGTTCCTGCTCTTCGGTGGGGTGCGGCCGGTCTTCGAGGTGCAGCAGCAGCGCCGGCGCGGGCGGGCGCCCAACTCCGACGCCGACCAGCTCGCCGGTATCACGCCGGTGCCGGGTCTGCTCTGGGTGGGGCTGTTCCTCGTGATCGGCCTGGGCGCGCTGGCGCTCAGCGTGCTCGTGCTCGGCATCCTCCCGCCCGGTACGCTGCCCTCGTGACTTCAGAGTGGGATGTTGCCGTGCTTCTTGGGGGGTAGCGTCTCCCGCTTGGTACGCAGCGCCCGCAGGCCCCGGGCCACCTGCACCCGGGTCGCCGATGGTGCGATCACCGAATCGACATAGCCCCGTTCCGCGGCGATGTACGGGTTGGCGAGTGTGTCCTCGTACTCCTGCACCAGTTGCGCGCGTAGTGCCACTGGGTCGGCTGCCGCCGCGAGTTCCTGGCGGTACAGGATGTTCACCGCGCCCTGGGCGCCCATCACCGCGATCTGCGCCGTCGGCCAGGCGAAGTTCAGATCCGCCCCCACGTGCTTCGAACCCATCACGTCGTACGCGCCGCCGTACGCCTTGCGGGTGATCACGGTGACCTTCGGTACCGTCGCCTCCGCGTACGCGTACAGCAGCTTGGCGCCGCGCCGGATGATCCCGTCCCATTCCTGGCCAGTACCGGGGAGGAACCCGGGTACGTCCACAAAGGTCAGGATCGGGATGCCGAACGCGTCGCAGGTACGCACGAACCGGGCCGCCTTCTCCGATGCCGCGATGTCCAGGCAGCCGGCGAAGTGCATCGGCTGGTTCGCGACCACACCCACCGGGTACCCCTCCACCCGGCCGAAACCCACCACGATGTTCTCGGCGTAGAGCTGTTGCGTCTCCAGGAAATCGTCAACCACATGCTCGATGACGCGGTGCATGTCGTAAGGCTGGCTGGGCGAGTCGGGTACCAGCGTGTCCAGCTCCAGGTCCACATCGGATACTTCACGCTCCACAGGGGACACCGGAACCACCGGCGGCTCGTCGAGATTGTTCGAAGGCAGGTAGGAGAGCAATGCCTTGACGAAGTCGATCGCGTCCTGTTCGTCGGTGGCGAGGTAGTGCGCGTTACCCGATCGAGTGTTGTGCGTACGGGCACCGCCGAGCTCCTCGAACCCAACGTCCTCGCCGGTGACCGCCTTGATGACATCCGGCCCGGTGATGAACATGTGCGAGGTCTTGTCCACCATGATGGTGAAGTCGGTCAGCGCGGGGGAGTACACCGCGCCACCCGCGCACGGACCCATCACCAGCGAGATCTGCGGGATGACGCCGGAGGCGCGCACGTTGCGGAAGAAGATCTCGGCATAGAGGCCGAGCGATACCACACCCTCCTGGATCCGCGCGCCGCCGGAGTCGTTGATGCCGATCACCGGGCAGCCGGTCTTCATCGCGAGATCCATCACCTTGACGATCTTCTCGCCGAATACCTCGCCCAGTGAGCCGCCGAAGACGGTGAAGTCCTGCGAGAAGACGCAGACCGGGCGCCCGTCGATGGTGCCGTACCCGGTCACCACTCCGTCGCCGTACGGCCTTGTCGCCGCCATGCCGAAGGCGGTGGTGCGGTGCCGCGCCAACTCGTCCAGCTCCACAAAGGAGTCCGGGTCGAGCAGCAGCGCGATCCGTTCCCGTGCCGTCTTCTTGCCCCGTGCGTGCTGCTTCTCGACCGCCCGCGCCGACCCGGCATGCACCGCCTCCTCGACGCGGTCACGCAGATCGGCCAGCCTGCCCGCGGTGCTGTGCGGATCAACCTCGCTCACCCGTACACCTTAAGCTGGTGCAGTGCCCGGCTCGCCGTACTCCCGGCTGGATCGACCGCCATTGAACGTGGCGGCCCTGCGTCGCGCGCTGATCGAGCCCGGCGGCTTGTGGAGTGCGCTCGAAATGCGGGATCAGACGGTATCGACTAATGCCGATGTCATCGAGGCGGCGCGGCTCGGCGCGGCCGAGGGCCTGGTGGTGGTGGCCGAACGGCAGACCGGCGGCCGGGGCAGGCTGGGTCGGCCTTGGCTGTCGCCGGCCCGGGCCGGGCTCGCGGTCAGCGCCCTCCTGCGACCACCCGTACCCCCCAGCCGGTACGGGTGGCTGCCGCTGCTGGCCGGTGTCGCGCTGGCCACCGTGGTACGCCGGCTGGGTGAGCTGGACGCCGTCCTGAAGTGGCCCAACGACCTGCTGGTGGCTGGGGCCGGCGGCACCGGCCGCAAGGTCGCCGGGATCCTGTGCGAGGCGGCGCCCGACGGCAGCGTGGTGGTCGGTATCGGGCTGAATGTCACGCTGGCCGAGGAGGAGCTTCCGACGCCCGGGGCGACCTCGCTCGCGCTGGCCGGATCCGCCTGTACCGACCGGGACCCGCTGCTGCGCGCGCTGCTGCGCGAACTCGCCGGCGGGTACCGC
>JAFMQQ010000230.1 GCA_017354595.1 Micromonosporaceae bacterium | reverse complement strand
TCGACGAACCGGTCGAACAGGTAGTCCGCGTCGTGCGGGCCGGCCGCCGCCTCCGGGTGGTACTGCACCGTGAACGCCGGTACGTCCAGGCAGCGCAGCCCCTCCACCACGCCGTCGTTGAGGCACACGTGGCTGACCTGGACGCCGCCAAATTCGGTCTGTTGCACGCCGTCGCGCGGTGCCTGAACCGCGAAACCGTGGTTGTGCGAGGTCACCTCGACCTTGCCGGTCGCCGTATCCAGCACCGGCTGGTTGGTGCCGCGGTGCCCGTACCCGAGCTTGTAGGTCGGGAAGCCCAGCGCCCGGCCGAGGATCTGGCTGCCGAAGCAGATACCGAACAGCGGCAGCCCGCGCCGCATCACCTCGCCGGCCAGCGCCACCGCCGCGTCCGCGGTCGCCGGGTCGCCCGGCCCGGGCGAGAAGAAGACCGCGTCCGGTGACACCGCGAGCAGATCGTCCATAGTGGACGTTGACGGCAGCACATGCGTGGTGACCCCGCGCGCGGCCAGCCGCCGGGCCACGTTCCGCTTGATGCCGAAGTCCACCGCGGCCACGGTGAACCGCTGGCCGCCGGCCGCGGCAACCTTATATGGCTCGTGGGTGGTGACCTCGGCCGACAGGTCCGCGCCGAGCATCGGTGGACTGGTGCGTACCCGCTCCAGCAGCCCGGGCAGGTCATCGTCCACACTGGACACGCCGGCCCGCATGGCGCCCCGCTCGCGCAGGTGCCGGGTCAGCGCGCGGGTGTCGATACCGCTGATGCCGACCACGCCCTCGGCGGCCAGCCGGTCGGCCAGGTCGCCGCTGGCGCGCCAGTTGGAGGCCAGCCGGGCCGGGTCGCGTACCACATAGCCGCCGACCCAGATCCGGGCGGACTCGTCGTCCTCGCCGTTCACCCCGGTGTTGCCGATGTGCGGGGCGGTCTGTACCACGATCTGCCGGTGGTACGACGGGTCGGTCAGGGTCTCCTGGTACCCGGTCATCGCGGTGGAGAAGACCGCCTCGCCGAAGGCCTCGCCGGTGGCGCCGTACGCCTCGCCGCGGAACGCCCGCCCGTCCTCGAGTACGAGCACCGCGTCCCGCGTCATCGGGTCGCCTTCCCCTCGAACACCGTCGGCTCGCCACGCAGGAAGGTGTGCACCACCCGACCGGGCAGCGCCATCCCGGCGTACGGCGTGTTGCGGCTACCCGAGGCTAGCGCGGTCGGATCCACCCGCCAGCGCGCCTGCGGATCCACCAGGGTCAGGTTCGCCGGTGCGCCCGGTACCGGGTCCCGGCCGTGGTCGGCCAGCCCGGCGATGCGCGCCGGGGTCCGGGACATCCGCTCCGCGATCTGGTCCCAGTCCAACCCACCGTTCTGGTACACAATGGACAGAGCGGTCTCCAGCCCCAGCATGCCCGGCCGGGCGTAGTCCCACTCGCACTCCTTGTCCTCCACCGCATGCGGCGCGTGGTCGGTGGCGACCGCGTCGATCGTCCCGTCGGCGAGCGCGGCCCGCAGCGCGGCAATGTCCTCGGCTGTCCGAAGTGGAGGGTTCACCTTGAAGACCGGGTCGTAGCTCTCCGCGCTGGCGTCGGTGAGCAACAGGTGGTGCGGGGTCACCTCGGCGGTGACCCGGACGCCGCTGCGCTTCGCCCAGCGCAGGATCTCCACGCTGCCCGCGGTCGAGACATGGCAGACGTGCAGCCGCGCGCCGACGTGGCCGGCGAGCAGGGCGTCCCGCGCGACGATCGCCTCCTCGGCGACCGCCGGCCAGCCGGCCAGGCCCAGCCGTACCGAGACCGAACCCTCGTGCATCTGCGCCCCGACCGTCAGCCGCGGCTCCTCGGCGTGCTGCGCGATGACACCGTCGAAGGCCTTGACGTACTCCAGTGCCCGGCGCATCACCCGCGGGTCGGCGACGCAGTGCCCGTCGTCGGAGAAGATCCGCACCCGGGCAGCGCTACCCGCCATCGCGCCCAGCTCGGCGAGCTGCTCGCCACCCAGCCCCACGGTGACCGCGCCGACCGGCTGCACGTCGACCAGGCCGGCGGCGCGGCCCAGCCGCCACACCTGCTCCACCACGCCCGCGGTATCCGCGACCGGCTCGGTATTCGCCATCGCGCAGACGGCGGTGTACCCGCCCAGCGCCGCGGCCCGGGATCCGGACTCGACCGTCTCCGCGTCCTCCCGGCCCGGCTCGCGCAGGTGGGTGTGCAGGTCGACCAGGCCGGGCAGGGCGACAAGTCCGTCCGCGTCGATCACCTCGGCGCCGGCTGTACTCGCATCGGTGATGCGGCCGTCGGCCAGCAGCAGGTCGGTCCGGTCCCGGCCGAGCAGCGAGACCCCCTTCAGCAGGTACGTCGTCACTTCGCTCCCCCCAGCAGCAGGTACAGCACGGCCATGCGCACCGATACTCCGTTGGCGACCTGTTCCACGATCGTCGAGCGGGGCGAGTCGGCGACCTCGGGGCTGATCTCCATGCCCCGGTTCATCGGGCCGGGATGCATCACGATCGCGTGCTCGGGCAGCGCCCGCAGCCGCGCCCCGTCCAGCCCGTACCGGCGGGTGTACTCGCGCGCCGAGGGGAAGTACGCGTCCTCCATCCGCTCCCGCTGTACCCGGAGCATCATCACCACGTCGACACCGGGCAGCACCTCGTCCAGGTCGTACCGGACCTCGGTCCCGGATGCCAGCGCGTCCTCGATGCCGAGCGGCAGCAGGGTGGGCGGCCCGACCAGGGTCACCTTCGCCCCGAGGGCGGACAGCAGCAGTACGTTGGAGCGGGCCACCCGGCTGTGCAGCACATCGCCGACGATCGCCACGGACAGGCCGTCCACCCGGCCCAGCCGCGAGCGCATCGTGTACGCGTCCAGCAGCGCCTGGGTCGGGTGCTCGTGGGTACCGTCGCCGGCGTTCAGCACGCTGCCGTTCACCCAGCCGGCGAGCTGGTACGGCGCGCCGGAGGCCGGGTGCCGGATCACCACCGCGTCGGCGCCCATCGCCTGCAGGGTGAGCGCGGTGTCCTTCAGGCTCTCCCCCTTGGAGACGCTCGACCCCTTGGCGGAGAAGTTGATCACATCGGCGGACAGCCGCTTCGCCGCCGCCTCGAAGGAGATCCGGGTCCGGGTGGAGTCCTCGTAGAACAGGTTCACCACGGTGCGCCCGCGCAGCGTGGGCAGCTTCTTCACCTCGCGGTCGGCGATCGCCTCGTCCATCCGGGCCGCCGTGTCCAGCACCTCGGTGGCGGTACCGGCGTCCAGGTCGGCCGCGGAGAGCAGGTGCCTGATCATGACTGTCCCCCCATGGGTGCCGGCTCCAGCCGGACCTCGTCGGTACCGTCGGTCTCCACCAGCAGCACCCGCACCATCTCGCGCAGCGCCGTCGGGATGTTCTTACCCACGTAGTCGGCCCGGATCGGCAGTTCGCGGTGGCCCCGGTCGACCAGTACCGCCAGCTGAACCAGCCGGGGGCGGCCGATATCGCCCAACGCGTCCAACGCCGCCCGGACGGTACGGCCGGAGAAGAGCACGTCGTCCACGAGAATCACCGACCGGCCGTCCACGCCACCCGGCGGCAGCTGGGTCGGGCCGACCGCACGGGCGCCGCGCAGCCGCAGGTCGTCGCGGTAGAGGGTGATGTCCAGCGCCCCGACGGGTACCTCGAAGTCCTCGAAGGCGTGGATGCGGGTGGCCAGCCGGCGGGCCAGCGGAACCCCGCGGGTCGGGATGCCCAGCAGTACCGCGTCGCGGGCACCGCCGGTGCGTTCCAGGATCTGGTGTGCGATGCGGTCGACCACCCGGGCCAGGTCGGGCCCGGCGATGATGACCTTGTGGGGGGCAGCTGTGGGCTGCGCCACTGGACCTCCTTCCCCGCCTCGCGGGACGGGTCGTTAAAGGATGTCTTCGGCCTGCGAGCCAGCCTCCGGCGCCCGGGAGCGGCCGAAACCGGCTACAGATGATCTAGCCCGAGCCTACCAGCAGTAACAGATCGCGAAACGGAATGCCCCTGGCACTTGACCGCGTGTCGCTCGGCGAATACCGTCACGCTCCGTAGCGACAGCAGGAAAACGCCCCCTGGGCCAGTGACTGGGAGTCCACATGCCCTCTGAGTACGCCAAGTCCCTGGGCGCTCGGCTGCGCTCCATCCGCCAACAGCAGGGGCTCTCCCTGCAAGGGGTGGAGGAGAAGTCATCCGGGCGCTGGAAGGCCGTCGTGGTCGGATCCTACGAACGTGGGGACCGCGCGGTGACCGTCTCGCGCCTCGCCGAGTTGGCCGACTTCTACCGGGTACCCGTGGCCGAGCTACTGCCGGATGGCAGCGGTGTACGCCACGAGTCCGCCGGCAAGATCGTGCTCGACCTGGAGAAGCTGTACGACACCGCCGAGCCCGACCTCGCCTACGTCGCCCGGTATGCCCGGGCGATCCAGCAGCAACGCGGTGACTACAACGGCCGGGTGCTCTCCATCCGCGCGGATGACCTGCGCGCCCTGGCCATCGTGTACGACGCCTCCCCGTCCGGCCTCGTCGAACGGCTCACCGAGGCCGGGGTACTGGTCACCGATCCGAGGTCGATGTTCGCCTGAGCTCCACCGGGGCTCGACGTGATCCGCCGGGGCGCGCTACCCCGTGGCGCGCCTCAGCGGGTGGCGTACTCGGCGATCCGGCCGAGCAGGCCACCGAGGAAGCGCGGCGAGTCCTCAGTGGACAGCTGCCCGGCCAGCTCCACCGCCTCGCTGATGGCGACGAGGTCGTCGACCTCGTCGGCGTATAGCAGCTCGAAGACGGCGATGCGGGCCAGGTTGCGGTCGACGATGGGCATCCGTTCCAGCGTCCAGCCCTCGGCGTAGCTGCTGATCAGCTCGTCGATCCGGTCCCGGTGGGCGGCCACCCCGTCGGCCAGCGCGATCGCGTAGCCCAGATGCACCGGGCGCGGCGGTTCGATCCGCTCAACCGCCGCGGCGAGCACCTCGGGGATCGGCCGGCTGCGCAGGTCGGCCTCGTAGAGCACATCGAGCGCCCGCTTGCGCGCCTTGCGGCGCGCCGTCATGGGCGTCTTGGGACCCTCGGGCACAGTGGGCTCTCAGGCGCGACCGAGGTAGCGGCCGTCGCGCGTGTCGACCTTGACCTTCTCCCCGGTACCGACGAACAGCGGCACCTGTACGGTCGCCCCAGTCTCCACGGTGGCCGGCTTGGTACCGCCGGTGGATCGGTCGCCCTGCAGGCCCGGCTCGGTGTAGGTGATCTCCAGTACCACGCTGGTGGGCAGCTCGACGTAGAGCGGCACCCCCTCGTGCGTGGCCACGGTCACCTCGGCCTCCGGCAGCAGGTACTTCGCCGAGTCGCCGACGGTACCGGCCGGCACGTGGATCTGGTCGTAGGTGTCCAGGTCCATGAAGACGAAGTCCTCGCCGTCGGCGTACAGGTACTGCATGTTGCGCTTGTCGACGGTCGCCGTGTCGACCTTGGTACCGGCGTTGAAGGTCTTGTCCACCACCTTGCCGGTCAGCACGTTCTTCAGCGTGGTCCGCACGAACGCCCCGCCCTTGCCGGGCTTCACGTGCTGGAACTCCACCACCGACCACAGGTCGCCGTCGAGGTTGAGTACGAGTCCGTTCTTGAGGTCGTTGGTGGTGGCCATGTCCTGCCTGATTCGGTCGCTGGGGCGTGGGGGAAGTGGGGGCGGGGAACCGGGCAAGTTTATCCCGTCCCGGCCGGCGGCTTGCCATGATGGGCCAGTGGCGGCACTGCGGACCTGCCGGTGGGTCGGAACGGCCGGGGCGGCGCTGCTCGCCGCTGGCGGGCTGGTCGCGGGCGCGGTACCCGTGGCCGCCCCGTT
>JAFMQQ010000893.1 GCA_017354595.1 Micromonosporaceae bacterium | reverse complement strand
GAGTGGTTCATCGATGTCCGGCAGTCGGTGGTCGAGCGACGGCTGAGCATGAGCGCCGGCGACTACATCGGGCATCTCTCGACCGTCTCGGCCTATCTCGAACTGCCGACTTCCGTGCAGGAGCAGGTGTACCGCCGGATCCTGCGGGTCCTGCCGGATACGGTTGAGATCGCCGCCGACATCACCGTCCACTTAGGACGCAGGCGCGAGGATTAGCACGCCTTGCTCAGCCGGGAGGCGCGGGCGAACTCGGCCCGGCCGCCGTCACTGTCTGATCTGGACGATCGTCTCGGTACCGTCGTCCCAGCGCCACGGCACCTGGTGCCCGTACAGGTGTACCCCGCCGATCCACCGGTCGATGCCGCCCAGCGCTATCTGGTCGGCGGTGCCGGCGAGTACCCGCCGTCCGGTACCGGTCAGCCGTACCCCCGTCGCACGGCCGACCGGCTGGTCTGACGGCTCGATCTCCAGCAGTGGTACCGGCGAGCGCGCCATCGCGTCCAGCCGCGCGAAGCACCAGGTGTCGCCGAGGTACGGGCGCGTCTCCCGGGCAGCCGCGCGTACGAACGCCGTGCCGGCATCCGTCGCGCCGTCCGCGATCGCGGCCAGCGCCCGGCGTTCGGTCAGCGACAGACCGTCCCGTGTGGACGGATACTCCCGGCTGAGCCGATCGAACGCCTCACCGAGGAACCGCAGTTCGCCTGAGCGCGCCTGGGCGATCCCGGGTAGCGCCGCCGGAGTCGGCGCCCGGAAGGCGGCCCATGCTTCGGTGGCGAGCCTGAGCGCGGCCGGGCTGAGCCGGGCGCACGCGTTGGTGTCCGGCAGCTCGCGCAGCTGCTCGGCGGTCAGCTCGCCGAGGCCGCCGAAGCGGGCGATACCGGCATGCTCACCGATGCAGATCAGCGTGATCCGTTCCGCCGGCACGTCGAGCTGGGCCAGCCGGTCGAGGATCTGGATGATCTGCAACTGGTCGTACAGGTCGGCCTCGAACCACAGCACGTACTGCCCGTCGCGGTTGGCCGCCAGCGTCTCGTCCCGCTCGGTGAACATGGCGGACGCCTCGGACCGGTCGTCCGCTCCGGCCGCGGCCAGGAAGGTGGCGCGGATCTGGCGCAGCTGTTCGGGTCCCACGGGCGGTACCGGCCCCTCGTGCAGCACGTCGCGCCAGTACAGCACCCGCCGCGCCAGCCCGGTGCCGGGCAGGTCGGTGCCGTCGCCGTTGCTCACATGCAACGCCCCGGCCATCCAGTCGTTGCCGGTGGCCGTGGCCGTGGCCGTCCCGCCCGCCGGCTGCGGCGTTTCGGCGAGAAGGTGCCTGCGGGCGGTGGTGTACGACTCGCCGGTCTTTGCCATCCGCGCCCGTACCCGTTGCTTGAAATCAGCCTGTCTGGTCATGCTCGTCTCCCGCGGCCCGTCCGCGGGTCCCCCAGCGACCGCTGCGGCGGGCGCACGATCGACAAACGCGGGCACCGGCCGAGAGGTGGACCTCCCTTTGCCTCCTGTGCTGACCCGGCTGGGGCGGGTCGGCGGAGGTTGGGCGCGGACGGGCGCCGGCCGCCAGCGTACCCGGCGGCTCCCGGTTGCTGGTGCTGGCCCGGGACGCCGCCAGTGCCCCGGCCGTGAGGTAGTTCGCTTATCCGAGGCTCGAGATCAGCAACAGCGCGGCGGATACGGTCATCACGACTGGACAGATCTTGAACCAGATGACCGGTGTACGCGAGCCGGTCGCGGCGGTCAGTGCCCCGATCGCCAGCAGGAGCCCGGCGAGGCACCGGTAGACCCACGCTCTCAAAGCGGTGTCGCCGCCGACCGCGGCCACGGCGACGATCTGCGCGGAGCATGGGTGGACCACTTTGGAGTATTCGCCGGAAGTTATCCACAGGCGAGCGTCGAGGGTAGCGCTGCGTCGAAGGGTACCGATACCGTCAGCGGCGTTC
>JAFMQQ010000892.1 GCA_017354595.1 Micromonosporaceae bacterium | reverse complement strand
CCAACGCCCGCGCCGAGCGCCGGATGCTGGTGCAGGACATCTGTTCCATGCTGGTACCGCCGCAGGTGGCCCGGGAGGCGTCCACCGCGACCCTGCTCCGCCACGCGGTACGCGAGATACCCGCGGAAGAGGCGTCCACATTGGACGATGTGGTAACGTGCCTGCGCGAGATGGGAACCGATGACGGGCGGGAGCTGGCCAGCCTGCTGATGGACACCGCCGAGATGCCGCTGGCGCTGTTGTTCTTCGGCTCGCCACCCCCGTCGATGCTGGGCAGCGACGCCACCCTGACCATCATCACCATGGCCGGACTGCGGCTGCCCGATCTGAAGATCGAGCGCGAGTACTGGTCGGCCGAGGAGGCGCTGGCGCTGCCGATGCTGCACACCGCGCACCGGCTGGCGGTACGCCGCTGCTACGGCGGGACCATGTCCTCCCGCAAGCTGGTCGCGCTGGATGAGGCGCACTTCATGGAGGGCTGGCGCTCGGGCCGCTCGTTCCTGGTCCGGCTGGCCCGCGACTCGCGCAAGTGGAACCTCGCCGCGCTGGTCGCCTCGCAGAACCCGCGCGACATTCTCGGCCTGGACGTGCAGAACCTGGTCTCGACCGTCTTCGTCGGGCGGATCGCAGAGGACACCGAGATCGCCGCCGAGGCGCTGCGCCTGCTGCGGGTACCGACCGAGGTGGGGTACGAGCAGACGCTCGCCTCGCTGTCGCAAGTGGACACCAGCTCCGCGGCCCGGCTGGGCTTCCGCGAGTTCGTGATGCGCGATGTGGACGGCCGGGTGCAGAAGGTACGGGTCGACGTCTCGTACGTGCCCGAACTGTTGCAGTACCTGGATACCACGCCGGTGGCCGCGGCACCGCCACCCGAGGCTCGACCATCCCAGACCGTCCCCCAGCCGGCCCTCGAAGCGGAGGCGTGATGACGCAGCGCGGTACCGGATCCGATCGGGTCCGGCACCCTGTCGTCGGCATGCTGGCGGCGGCGCTGATTGCCGCGACCGCGGTGCTGTTCCTGCCCGGCGCCGGTACCCGGGCCGCGGCTGCGCCGGCCCAGCCGGGCGGCTGTACCACCGCCCAGTGGCAGGACACCCGCCAGCTCAGTACCTGCGTGGCCGCCCTGCCACCGCTGTCCCAGCAGGAGCTGGCCTGCCTGCAGGCGCCGGTACCGGCGAAGCCGAGCGACGGGCTGGGCGGCTTCTTCGCCAGCCCGCCCAGTACCCCACCCAGCTTCGCCGACGACCTGTACAGCCGGTACGGGTACGCCGGCTACCGGTACACCATGTACGACAACGGTTGCGTGGACCAGGTGAGCCACCTGGACCAGCAGACGTACAACACCGCGGCCAACCTCGAACTCAACGTGGCGACCGGGATCATCGGCGCGGCGAACGCACTGCGCGAGCGGGCGTGGGAGCCGGCGAGCATGTGGGGCTGGGCCAATCCACTGGTCAAGGATGCGACCCAGTCGATCTACCGGAAGGTCTTCACCGTCTTCGGCGCCATCACCCTCGCCATCGTCGGGCTGTACCTGCTCTGGCGGTCCCGGCAGTCCGACATGAGCGCCGCGATGACCACGGCCGGCTGGGCGGTTCTGGTCATGGTCGCGGTCACCGCGATCGCCGCCTGGCCGGTACGCGCGGCCAACGCCGCGGACAGCTCACTGCTCACCGGGCTGAATGTGGTGCATTCCGCGGTCGGGCCGCCGCCGGAGACGCCGCCGGCGGGTTGTGGCAGCGGGGTTTCCTGCCAGGACCTGCGCACCCCGGCCCGACGGGCCAGCGATACCGCGGTGCGCAACATGCTCTACCGCAACTGGCTGCGCGGCGAGCTCGGTTCGGCGGACAGCCCGGTGGCGCAGAAGTACGGCCTTGCCCTCTACGATGCGACCGCGTTGAGCTGGTCCGACATCGCCGATATCCAGAACGGCGCGT
>JAFMQQ010000891.1 GCA_017354595.1 Micromonosporaceae bacterium | reverse complement strand
ACGATCGTGACCGCGCTGCACGTGGTGAAGGGCGGCACGGCGGTACGGGTCACCTTCGGCGACGGTACCGCCGCCGCGGCGGCAGTACTCGCCGCCGACCCGGCGAGCGACATCGCGCTGCTGTTGCCCAGCGCGCTGCCCTCGGTGGTGGTACCGGCCGTGCTCGGCGGCTCCGGCCGGACTGCGGTCGGTGACAGCGTGGTTGCCATCGGCAATCCGCTGGGCCTGACCCTGACCACCACGACCGGCGTCGTCTCAGGTCTGAACCGGTCGACGGCCGGCCCGGAGGGCGGGCAGCTGGCCGGTCTCATCCAGTTCGACGCCGCCGTCAACCCGGGCAGTTCGGGCGGACCGCTGCTGGATGCCCGGGGCGAGACGATCGGCATCGTGGTGGCACTGGTCAACCCGGCAGGCAGCGACGCGTTCGCCGGCATCGGCTTCGCGGTACCTATCGGAACCGCCGTCGGCGCCGGCGGCGGGAACCCGGTACCGCAGCAATAGCTTAAGCATCTACAAAGGACGGTCCAATGCAGACACCCGCAGCCCCCGGCAGCCACCCGATGGAGCAGGTCCTGTACGAGGTGAAGAAGACCATCGTCGGGCAGGACCTGTTGCTGGAGCGGCTGCTGGTCGCCCTGCTCTCGCACGGGCACATCCTGGTCGAGGGGGTACCGGGGCTGGCCAAGACACTGGCGGTGAAGTCGTTGGCCGGCGCGGTCAGCGGGCAGTTCCACCGGGTCCAGTTCACCCCCGACCTGGTACCCGCGGACATCGTCGGCACCCGCGTCTTCCACCAGCGCAGCGGCGAGTTCGAGGTCACCCTCGGCCCGGTCTTCACCAACCTGCTGCTCGCCGACGAGATCAACCGGGCGCCGGCCAAGGTGCAGAGCGCGCTGCTGGAGGTGATGCAGGAGCAGCAGGTGACCATCGGGCGGGAGACGCACCAGGTACCCAAGCCGTTCCTGGTGATGGCGACGCAGAACCCGATCGAGACCGAGGGCACCTACCCGCTACCCGAGGCGGCGGTGGACCGGTTCATGATGAAGGTTCTGGTCGACTACCCGAACCCGAGCGAGGAGTTCGTCATCGTCGAGCGTGCCGTCTCGCCGGCCCCGGTCAACCAGGCGATCCTCGACCTCGACCAGCTCACCCGGATGCAGGCCGCGGTCGAGCAGGTGTACGTGGACCCAGCGCTGATCGAATTCGCGGTACGGCTGGCGAACGCCACCCGCCGGCCGGCCGAGATCGGGTTGGGCGAGCTGGCGCGGTACATCACCTTCGGGGCGAGTCCACGCGCCTCCATCAACCTGATGCTCGCCGCCCGGGCGCTGGCCTTCATCCGCGGCCGGGACTACGCGCTGCCGCAGGATGTCGGCGATCTGGTCCGGGATGTGTTCCGGCACCGGCTGGTGCTCTCCTACGAGGCGCTCTCCGACGAGGTCACCGCGGACGCACTGCTGACCGAGGTACTCGCCGCGCTGCCGGTACCGGACGCGTCGCTGCTGCGCGGGCGGCGGGAACGGCCACTCGGGGCGGGACCGCGGTGACCAGTCCCCCCGACCGTCTGCTGCGCCGCCTGGAGTGGCAGGTCATCCGGCGACTTGAGGGGCGGCTGCAGGGCGCGTACCGGACGGTGTTCCGGGGTACCGGCATCGACTTCACCGACCTGCGCGAGTACACGCCCGAGGACGACGTACGGCACATCGACTGGAACGTGACCGCGCGGATGGACGAACCGTACGTCCGCGAGTACACAGAGGACAGAGAGCTGAACGCCTGGCTGGTGCTCGACCAGTCCGCGTCGATGCGGTTCGGTGCTGAGGGCGGGAAGGACGCGGTCGCCACCGAGCTGGCCAGCTGCCTGGGCCGGCTGTTCAGCCGGGGTGGCAACCGGGTCGGCGCCATCCTCTACGACAACCGGTTCCAGCGGATCATCC
>JAFMQQ010000890.1 GCA_017354595.1 Micromonosporaceae bacterium | reverse complement strand
TCGGCGACCACCGCCGCCACCTCCGCCTGGCTGGCGGCCGCCGGCAGGTCGCGCCGGATCGAGGCGATACCCACCTCCGCGCAGTCGCGGTGCTTGCCGTCGACGTACGCCCGGGAGCCGGGGTCGTCGCCGACCAGGACGGTACCCAGGCCGGGCAGCATGCCCCGCTCGGCGAGCGCCTTGACCCGCAGCCGCAGATCCTCCTTGATGGCGGCCGCGGCCGCCTTGCCGTCCATCGTCGTCGCCGTCACCCGACGATCCTGTCACGCCGTGCCCCCCGCCCGCCCCGAGGATCGGCACAACTTCATTGAAGTTGGGGTTATGACGGACGCCATAGCCACAACTTCAATGAAGTTGTGCGGCCCGGGTCAGCGAGTCAGTGGAAGAAGTGCCGGGTGCCGGTGAGGTACATGGTGACACCGCTGGCGACCGCGGCAGCGATGACCTCCTCGTCGCGGACCGAGCCACCCGGCTGCACCACCGCGGCGACGCCGGCGTCCAGCAGCACCTGCAGCCCGTCCGGGAACGGGAAGAAGGCGTCGCTGGCCGCGACCGCCCCGCCGGTACGCAGGCCGGCGCGGGAGACGGCGAGCCGGGCCGAGTCCACCCGGTTCACCTGACCCATGCCGACGCCGACCGTGGCACCGTCCGAGGCGAGCAGGATCGCGTTGGACTTCACCGCGCGCACCGCCCGCCACGCGAACTCCAGGTCGCGAAGCGTCCCGGCCCCGGCCGGCGCGCCCGCGACCAGCTTCCACGCCGACGGGTCGTCGCCGGGCCCGTCTATCCGGTCCCGGGTCTGGGCGAGCAGCCCACCGGAGACCTGCCTGAACTCGACCGTCTCCGGAGTCCACTCTGGAGCGACCAGCAGGCGGATGTTCTTCTTCTGCGAGAGGATCTCGAAGGCACCGTCCAGATAGGACGGTGCTATCACGGCCTCGGTGAAGACCTCGGCGATCTGTTCGGCGAGCGCGACGGTGACCGGCGCGTTGACCGCGATGACGCCGCCGAAGGCGGAGACCGGGTCGCAGGCGTGCGCCTTGCGGTGCGCCTGCGCCACATCCGCGCCGGTGGCGATACCGCAGGGGTTGGCGTGCTTGATGATCGCCACACACGGCCGGGTGAAATCATGGCAGGCACGCCAGGCCGCATCCGCGTCGACATAGTTGTTGTACGACATCTGCTTGCCGTGCAGTACCCGCGCCTGGGCCAGGCCGGCCGGGCGGGACGGGTCGGCGTAGAGCGCCGCGAGCTGGTGCGGGTTCTCGCCGTAGCGAAGGGTGTCGCTGCGCCGTACCGCCAGCCCGGCGAACTCCGGCCACCAACCGCCGGAGTCCAGCGCCTCGCGGGTGGCGAACCAGTCGGCGATGGCGAGGTCGTATTCGGCGATATCGGCGAAGGCGCGGGCGGCCAGAGCCCGCCGCAGCGCCAGGGTCGTCCCACCCGCGTCCAGCGCGGCCAGGATCTGCGGGTACTGCGCCGGCGAGGTGACCACCGCGACGCTGGCGTGGTTCTTCGCCGCGGCCCGTACCAGCGCCGGCCCACCGATGTCGATCTGCTCGACACACGCGTCGAAGTCCGCACCGGAGGCGACCGTCTGGCGGAACGGGTACAGGTTGGAGACGACAAGGTCGAAGGGTTCGATGCCCAACTGGTCCAGTTGTGCGGCGTGCTCGGGCCGGCGCAGGTCGGCCAGCAGCCCGGCGTGTACCGCCGGGTGCAGCGTCTTGACCCGGCCGTCGAGCGCCTCGGGAAAGCCGGTGAGTTCCTCGACCGGGGTGACCGCGGCACCGAGTGAGGCGATACGCGCGGCGGTGGTACCAGTGGAGACCAGCCGTACCCCCGCCTTCGCCAGCGCCGGCACCAGACTCTCCAGGCCGGTCTTGTCCGAGACGCTGATCAGCGCCCGCCTGATCGCCCGCCGGGCGGTGTCCGCCGGTCCGC
>JAFMQQ010000889.1 GCA_017354595.1 Micromonosporaceae bacterium | reverse complement strand
CGGAGAGCTTGGTGTGTGGCGCCTCCGGCGGGTAGTTGGACTGGTCATCGACGGCCTTCACCTGGGCGCCGGCGCCGATGGCGAACAGCATCTCGGTCGCCGTGGCCGAGAGCGAGACGATGTGCTCGGGGCGCTGCTCGATGGTGACTCCGGCGACGGTCACCGGGAAGCCGGCGCCCGTGGGCGATCCGGCGGGTTGGGTCGCCGAGCCACCGGCGGAGCCGGAGCCGCCACAGCCGGCGGCGCCGAGCGCGAGCCCGAGGGCGAGCAGGATCGCGGGTACGGCTCTTCTCATGGGGGTACCTCCTGTCGGTCGAGGGCTGGTGCTTCGCCGACCGGAGGCGAGGGAACTGGTCTGCCCGTCCAGTCTGCGAGGCGCCCTTCCTCGAAGGCGCTTGTTCGCGACGTACGCGCAGGCGACCTGGCTCATCTCCCGGGACACGAACCGGGGGCATCACAGTTGCGGGACAGCGCCGGAGTCACACCGGCTTCGCTGCGGGCAGTCGAGACCGAGCGTAGCGGATTACTCGGCGGGCGGTTCGGATTCCTCGCCGGCGAGCGCGGCGCGCAGCCGCTGTTTGCGCTCCCGGCGATCAGCCATCGATACATCTACCTGGTTGATCATCTCGGCCCGCCACTTGCGCAGCACCACGAACTGAAGCCCGAAGGCGACCAGCATCGCGACGCCCACCTTGAGCAACGGGTCGATCGGCAGCGGCAGGACCAGCAGCAGCGCGGCGACCACCACGAACAGGCCGAGCCGGCCCAGCGTGTACTTGGCGACCGGGTTCATCACGCCCACACCTGCTGCGGCTGCGCCCGGCGCTGCGCCAGCGGTACCGGCGGGTCGTACTCCCGGACCACCTCGTACCGGGTGTTGCGCTCGACCGGCCGGAATCCCGCGTCCCAGATCAGGTTGACCAGATCCTCGCGGTGCATCGCGTCCGGGGTGCCGTACTCGTCGGCATCGTGGGTGATCTTGTATTCGACCACCGAGCCGTCCAGGTCGTCGACGCCGAAGTTCAGCGATAGCTGCGCGACGGAGAGGCCGTGCATCACCCAGAAGCACTTGACGTGCGGCACGTTGTCGAAGAGCAGCCGGGAGACAGCGAAGGCCTTCAATGACTCGGCGGGCGCGGCCATGGTGGTCCGCTCCTGCAGCCGGTTGCGGACCTTGCCGTCCGCGGAGTCGACGAAGTCGTGCTGGTACCGCAGCGGGATGAAGACCTGGAAGCCACCAGTCTCGTCCTGCAGCTCACGCAGGCGCAGTACGTGGTCCACCCGGTGCCGCGGTTCCTCGATGTGCCCGTACAACATGGTCGATGGGGTTTTCAGGCCCTTGCTGTGCGCCAGCCGGTGGATCCGCGACCAGTCCTCCCAGTGGGTGGCGTGGTCGACGATCTTCTGCCGCACCTCCCAGTCGAAGATCTCCGCACCACCGCCGGTCAGCGACGCCAGCCCCGCGTCGATCAGCTCGTCCAGGATCGCGTCGGCGGTCAGGCCGGAGATCTTCTCGAACCAGTGGATCTCGGTGGCGGTGAAGCACTTCAGCGACACACCGGGTAGCGCCTCGCCCAGCGCGCGCAGCACTCGCGGGTAGTACTTCCACGGCAGCGTGGGGTGCAGGCCGTTGACGATGTGCAATTCGGTGAGCTGCTCGCCCTCCATCTGCTTCGCCTTCGCGACCGCCTCCTCGACCCGCATCGTGTACGCGTCCTTCTCCCCGGGCTTGCGCTGGAATGAGCAATACGCGCAGGATGCCGAGCAGACATTTGTCAGATTCAGATGACGGTTGATGTTGAACATGACCCGGTCGCCATTGGCCTCGGTACGCCGGTGGTGGGCCAGCCGCCCGAGCCAGGCCAGCTCATCGCTGGCGTACAGATCGATGCCGTCCTGCCTGGTCAGCCGCTCTCCGGTGAAGACCTTCTCTTCGATCTCGCGC
>JAFMQQ010000229.1:1236-5841 GCA_017354595.1 Micromonosporaceae bacterium | reverse complement strand
GCCACCTCCTCCTGCGCGGCTGAACCCCGCGCTGCCTCCGGCGACCCGCCATCGACCGGGCCGGCCCGACGGTGCCGCCAGACACTGATCGCCGCCAGTACCGAGAAGGCCGTAACCAGCAGTGCGGCGATGACCGCCCCGAGCGCGCCGGCCGGTATGCCACCGGCACGGGTCCGTGTCGCCTCGTCGGCGATGGGTCGCGCCGCTCTGCCGGCCCGCTCGCCCGCCACCGCGGCACCCGGTGGGGTGACCGCGGGTGCAGTGGCCGCGGGCGCCCTCCCGGATGGTGCGGTACTCGCCGAGGCCGCCGGCGTCCTGCGGTGCAGTGGCTGCGCCGGTGCTGATTTCGGGTGTGCCGCGGATCCCGGCCGGACCGGTGCCACACCCGGTGGCGGCGCCACCCCGGCCGCGAACGACCAGCCCACGAAGCCACCCGTCGGCGGCTTGGCGGCGATGTACGGCTGGCCGGGGTGCAGCGTCCAGCTGCCACCGTTCGATGCGCTCCAGGAGGACCAGAACGACTTGCTCCCGAGCGCGTTGTCCTCGCAGGTCGGTTGGTCCACCCCAGGCTTGCCGTTGATGTTGCAGAGGACGAAGTCGTTGGCGATGTTGTTGAAGTCGTAGACGTAATCGCCTTCGTAGCCGGCATGCGCGAGGGCGGCCACGCCATTGGCCTGCGCTCCCGGCGCGCACTGGATCAGCACGCCACCGCCGAACGGCCTGAGGTCCACGACCACGGTGACGCCGTTCGCATCGGGACAGTAGCCGCCGGCGGCCTGGGCCGGTTCCGGTACTGCGAGCGCAGTGGTGAGGAGGATGGCCGCGACGGCCAGCAATCGCATTGGGCGACGCAGTTCGATCTGACTCTCCTATCAACGGGTACCTATCCGATGGCAGGATATCCCGGTCGGTCGGTGGCCGGGGTCGGTGCCGCTGCCCGCCGGCCCCACTGCGCCGTGCACGGTGCGCGGTCGGTGACCGCCGGTACGCGGGCTGACCGTGATGGTCCGCTCCCGTACTGTGCAGACGAAGGCCGTACCCGACCGAAAGTCCCGTTGCGATGAGGGTGTGAGTGCCGTTGCCCGGGGTACCGGATGGTCGTGGCAGACGAGCATGTGGTGCTGGAGCACGCGCGCGCGGCCGCGGCCTCGTGCCGGCAGGCGGCCGCCGCCTTCGAGGACTTCACCAACCGGCTGGACGTGGCCGTCGGCCCGGCCGAGATGGCCGAGTACGACGCGCTGATCGCGCGCGAGGCGATCGCCCGGACCCAGCGGGTCGAGGCGTTCCGTGGCCTCGGCTTCGCGGTGGTGAGCGAGGGGAAGTAGCCTTCGTCCACTCTGGACACCGGTGACACGCGGAGTGGGAGTTCGCCGGTGGCGGATTCCGCTGCTGGCGTACCGGTACCGCTCCCACGGGTACTGGTGCTTAGGCTCGCCGGGTGAAGGCGATCGAGCTTCTTCCGGATCTGTACCTGCTCGACTTCCCGGTCGGCCATGCCTATCTGTTGCGGGGCAGCGACGGACTGACGCTCATCGACTCAGGCGTGCCAGGATCCGCGCCCCGGATCGCCGCGGCCATCGAGGACCTCGGCTATCACCGCCGCGACCTGCGGCGGCTGCTGCTGACGCATCACCACGAAGACCACATCGGATCGGCCGCTGCCGTCGCCGCCTGGGGTGATGTCACGGTGTACGCGCACCGGGCCGACGCGCCCGTGATCCGAGGCGAGGCGGCTGGCCTGCCACCGAAGCTACTCGACTGGGAAAGGCCACTGCTGGCCCAGGTTCGGGCGGGGCTGGCTGCGGTTCCGGCCCCGCCGGTCGGCGTCGATCAGGAGTTGACCGACGGAGCCGTCATCGATCTCGGCGGGGTAGCGGCGGTTGCGATCGCCGTCGCGGGGCACACCCCGGGGAGTGTCGCCTTCTACCTTCCGGATCTGCGCGTGCTGTTCACCGGCGACACCATCGCGCGAAGTCGGGACGGTCGGGTCATCCTCGGCGTCTTCAACGTCGACCCGGCGCAGGCGGTCGCCTCGTTCAAGCGACAGGCCGGGCTCGACCTCGAGGTGGCGTGCTTCGGGCATGGCGAACCGCTGACCGCCAACGCCGGGGCCATGCTCAGGGCGGCGGTCGAGCACCTGCCGGTACCGTAGCCGCCCGGATGGTACTTTCACGGCCGGTGGGCGCCGGTACCGTCGTGCCACATGCACTCCAGCAGTGCTGTCCCGGCCCGGTATTGACAGGGCAACTGCGCCGCGAGTTGGATCGGTTAGCCCGGATTTCAGCAGGTAGACAGAGGAGTTCCGGTGAGCCGTCCCCCGCGCCGGTACCGGCGCACGTCCCTGGTTGCCGCGGTGGCTCTGGCCATCGCCGCCTGTACCGTGATCGCTGGTAGTGCGAACGCTGACCCCGTAGAGCAAGTGCAGAATGGTGGCTTCGACAACGGCCTGTCGCCCTGGTGGTGGACCGGCAACCTGGCCCCCGCTGTCGACAATGGACAGATGTGCGTCACCATCCCTGGTGGCACCACGAACCCGTGGGACGCCATCTTCGGGCAGAACGACATACCGATGGTCAACGGCCAGTCCTATGCCTTCTCGTTCACCGCGTCGGCGAGCAAGCCGGTCGGCATCCTGGCCATCGTACAGATGGCGACCGACCCGTTCACCGGGCAGATCAACCAGCCGGTGACGCTGTCGACCACTCCGACCCAATACTCCTTCACGTTCACCTCCAATGTGGACGATGCACATCAGACGGTGCAGTTCCAGGCCGGCGGGAGCGCCGATCCGTGGCAACTGTGCCTGGATGACATCTCGGTGGAGGGTGGCGTGGCACCACCGGTCTACACGCCGGATACCGGCCCGCGGGTGCGGGTCAACCAGGTCGGTTACCTGCCGGACGGGCCCAAGGTGGCCACCGTGGTCACCGACGCCACCGATCCCCTGCCGTGGCAGCTGACCAACTCCGCCGGCACGGTCGTCGCCACCGGCAACGCGACACCGCGCGGGATGGACGCCGCCTCCGGGCTGAACGTACAAAATATTGACTTTGGTCGTTTCCACGGGACCGGCACCGGCTTCACCCTCACCGCGGACGGCGAGACGAGCTACCCGTTCGCCATCTCGAAGAACATCTACACCGCGCTGCGCTCGGATTCGCTGCAGTTCTTCTACATCCAGCGCAGCGGTATCGCCATCGACGGGAACCTGGTCGGCCAGCAGTACGCCCGCCCGGCCGGTCACGTGGGCGTGCCGCCCAACCAGGGTGACACGGCGGTACCGTGCCAGCCCGGTGTCTGCGACTACACGCTCAACGTCGCGGGCGGCTGGTACGACGCCGGGGATCAGGGCAAGTACGTCGTCAACGGCGGGATCGCCACCGCGCAGCTGCTGGGCGCCTACGAGCGGACCCTGACCGCGCGCAGCGCCACCAGGGGCGCGTTGGGCGACTCGACGCTGCGGGTACCCGAGCGTGGCAACCACGTGCCGGACATCCTCGATGAGGCGCGCTGGGAGCTGCAGTTCCTGGTGAGCATGCAGGTTCCGGCCGGGCAGCCGCTGGCCGGCATGGTGCACCACAAGGTCCACGATGAGAACTGGACCGGCCTGCCGCTGCAACCGCAGAACGACCCGCAGCCGCGGCAGCTGCACCCGCCGTCCACGGCGGCGACCCTGAACATGGCGGCCGCTGCCGCGCAGGGCGCCCGGCTGTTCTGGCGCTACGACCCGGTCTTTGCGCACAAGCTGCTCACCGCGGCGCAGACCGCGTACGCGGCGGCGAAGGCGCACCCGGCGATGTACGCCAGCGTGGCGGATGGCAACGGTGGTGGCACCTACGACGACACCAACGTCACCGATGAGTTCTACTGGGCCGCCGCTGAGCTGTTCATCACCACCGGCGGGCAGCAGTACCTCACCGACCTGCTCGCCTCACCTCACTTCAGCGACGATGTCTTCGCCCCGGGCGGGTTCAGCTGGCAGTCGGTCGCGGCGCTCGGCCGGCTGGATCTGGCCACCGTGCCGAACCGCTTGCCACACAACAAGTTGGCCGCGGTACGGGCGTCGGTGGTGGCGGGTGCGGACAAGTACCTGGGCATCCTCGCCGGCCAGGCGTGGGGCCTGCCGCTGCCCGCGGACGCGTACGTCTGGGGGTCGAACAGCAACATCCTCAACAACATCCAGGTGATCGCGACGGCCTACGACCTGACCGGCCAGGCGAAGTACCGTTCGGCTGCGCTGCAGGGCCTGGACTACATCTTCGGCCGCAACGCGCTCAACCACTCCTTCGTGACCGGGTACGGTACGGTCTCTTCGCAGAACCAGCACACCCGCATCTACGCGCACGAGCTGGATCCGAACCTGCCGAACCCACCGGTCGGCTCGATCTCGGGCGGCGCCAACGCGGTGCCGGCCGACCCGCTGGCGCAGCGCCTGCTGACCGGCTGCGCACCGCAGTTCTGCTACATCGACGACATCCAGTCGTACTCGACGAACGAGGTCGCCATCAACTGGAACTCGGCGCTGGCCTGGGTCGCGTCGTTCGCCGCCGACCAGGGGACACACGAGGGGGACTAGGTCGACAGCCGCTGATCGCGTGGTGGGCC
>JAFMQQ010000229.1:0-1226 GCA_017354595.1 Micromonosporaceae bacterium | reverse complement strand
CTCCGGCAGGGCCACCACGGTGATCCAGCCCGTTCGAGGACCGGTTCCCTCAGCTCATCACCTGCCACGCCAACCCGGTTCGGGCGCGGCGCTGCGCGGTGTGGCTTGACGGCTTCTGGCGGGCGGCGGAGGCTCGACGGCAACCGTCCTGTTGAGAGGTGTGCGATGCCCCCGACACCGTCCCCCCGTCTCCGCGTTGCCCAGCTGGGCACCGTCCTCCTCCTGGCGCTCGCGGTACCCGCGGCCGCCACCGCCTCCAGCGGCCAGGCACCCGGCGCACCCGGCGCATCCGGCGCTTCGGTCGCGCCGGTCGGGTCCGGCGCCGGCCTGAGCGTCAACCTCGCCGTCGGAGACGCCGCGACGGCGAGCTCCACCGCCGCCGGTACGTCCCCGAGCAACGCGGTCGACGGCAGCGCCACCACGGCATGGTGCGCCACCCAGTGGACCGGGGACCTCTCGGTCGACCTGGGTGCGGTGACCGCGATCGACAGTGTCGGTATCACCCTCGGCGCGGCCGCCTCACCCTCCACTGTGGCCATTGACCTGGCGACCACGGCCGGGGCCTGGCAGCCGGTTGCGTCGGCCCGCAACCTGGCGCTGAACGGCAACACGCCGTCGTACGTCGCGCTGCCAGCCGGGCAGCGGGCGCGGTACGCCCGGGTGACGGTCACCACCGGCGACGGCGCTCCCGCCTGCGTCGGCGAACTGCGGCTGTTCGGCCGCAACCCGGCGACTGACGCGATGATGCTCGGTGCCGACCTCTCCTTCACCGGGCAGGAACTCGCCGCCGGCGCCAGCTTCTCCGACCTGGGCAGGGTGGCCGACCCGGTGCGGCTGCTGCGCGACCGCGGCGCGAACTATGTGCGGATGCGGCTGTGGACCGCCCCGCCGGCCGGGTACAGCGACCTGGCCAGTGATCTGGCCCTGGCGAAGAAGGTCGTGGCCGCCGGGATGAAGGTGTACCTCGACATCCACTACTCCGACTTCTGGGCCGATCCGCAGCACGAGGACACCCCGGCCGCGTGGCAGGGCCAGGATCTGGCCGCGCTCTCGGCGACGGTACGCAGCTACACGCGCGATGTCCTCACCGCCTTCGCCCGGCAGAGTACGCCGGTGAGCATGGTGTCGATCGGCAACGAGATCCGCAACGGGATGCTGTGGCCGACCGGCCAGGTGGACTGGGCCGCGGATACCGGCTGGGACAACCTGGCGACGCTGCTGAAGGC
>JAFMQQ010000888.1 GCA_017354595.1 Micromonosporaceae bacterium | reverse complement strand
CAGCCGGTGGGCCAGCCCCCGGGCGAGCGCGGCGACCGCCGCGTCCCCCGCCCCGGTCGGGTTTCCCAGCAACGGTTGCGCGGGCTGCGCGTACCAGGTGCCGTCCACTGTGGTCGCCAGTAGCCCACGGGTACCGAGCGAGGCGACCACCGCGGTGGATCCGGCGCCACGCATCGCGTCCGCGGCCGCCCGTACCCGGTCGACGGCGACCTCAACCGTGTCCGCTGCACCGGTGCCGGAGCCGACCGCCAGCCCGGTCACCTCCGCCAGCTCGTGCGCGTTCGGCTTGACCACACTCGGATTGGCCGCCACACCCAGCCGTAGCGCCTCGCCGGAGCTGTCCAGCACGGTCGGTACCCGCGCCGCACGGGCCAACGAAACCAGCGTCGCGTACGCGTCGGCCGGTACTCCCGGCGGCAGGCTGCCCGACAGCACAGCGATGCGGCAGTCCCGCAGCAGCCTGCCGTAGTGCGCGACGAAGGCCTGCCACTCCCCCGGCGTCACCAGCGGCCCAGGCTCCCAGAATCCGGTGGCGGCGGTACCGTCATTGACCACCACGGTACGCCGGGACTCCGCGGCTATGTCCACAAAGGAGTGTGGCAGGTCACCCAGCATGGTACGGATGGTGGCGCCGGTACCGCCGCCGACCAGACCGGTGGCCAGCACCGGCTCGCCCAGCGCGTGCAGGATGCGGGCGACGTTCACTCCCTTGCCACCCGCCCGTTCATCCATAGTGGACACCCGGTGGGTGGCGCCCGGGTCCAGGGCCGGCACGTGGTAGGTGACGTCCAGGGCCGCGTTCAGCGTGACGGTGAGGATCGCATCACGTGCCGACGGGTTCTCACCTCCTGGATGCGCAATTCTGCTTATGCCGTGCAAGTTACTGCACACTAACCGGCAACCTGAGTCGGATCAACCACCCTGCGGAGCCACCCGATGCGCCGGTACCAGGGCTGTGCCGCCTATCCGGCGGGTACGGCAAGTGAACAAGTTCGCGCAGTGGTGGTCTAGCATGTCCGCCATGCGCGCGGAACGGCTGAACGCCGTCTTGGGTCAGCTCCTGGAGCAGGGCAGCGTCGACGTGCGCGGGATGGCGACGACCTTCGGCGTCTCCGGCGCGACCATCCGCCGGGACCTGCAGGCACTGCACGAACAGGGACTGCTGGTCCGGACTCATGGCGGAGCGGTCGCCAACGGAGGTGGGCTGGAGCTGCCGCTGCGCTACAAGGCGACCCAGCACCATTCGCGGAAGCGGCTCATCGGCGCCACCGCCGCCAAGCTGGTCGATGCCGGAGCGGTGGTCGGGATGACCGGTGGCACAACGATGACCGAGGTTGCCCGCGCGCTCGCCGACCGGCAGGACATCACGGTCGTGACCAATGCGCTGAACATCGCCACCGAACTCGTACCGCGCAGCAACATCCGGCTGCTCGTGGTCGGCGGCAAGGCCCGGCACGCCTCGTACGAACTGGTCGGACCGACCGCCGAGGCGATGGTTGCCGAGTACCACTTCGACGTCGTCTTCTTCGGCGTGGACGGGCTCACCATCGAGCACGGCTGCACCACGCACGACGAGATGGAGGCGCGCACCGATCTGGCGTTCATCCAGCGCGCGCAGCGCACCGTCGTCGTCGCCGACAGCAGCAAGGTGGGCCGGATCAAGTTCGCCAGGATCTGCGACATCTCCGCGGTGACGGACCTCGTCACCGACTCCGGACTCGACCAGAACCGCGTCGCCGCGTTCGAGCGCGCCGGTGTGTCGGTGGAGGTTGCCTGATGCCGGTGTACCCGTGACGTCGTTTCGCGTCGGCTCGCTCTCGTTGCCGGTGGCGCCGGTCGGGCCGCCCGATCCGGTACCACCCGTGGCCGGCCCACCCGATCCGCCGTTCGACCTGAGCCACTCGCCCGGCCTGCCCGCCGACCTGGTCGAGCGCTCCCGCTACGGCCA
>JAFMQQ010000887.1 GCA_017354595.1 Micromonosporaceae bacterium | reverse complement strand
GGGCGGCTGCGGGTGGCGGCCGCGATCGGCATCGGCGGCGACGTGGCCGGCCGCGCCGACAAGCTGCTCGCCGCCGGCGTGGACGTACTGGTGCTGGATACCGCGCACGGCCACCAGGAGCGGATGCTCGGCGCACTGCGGACGGTACGGGCGCTGGCCCCGACGGTACCGGTGGTCGCCGGCAACGTGGTCACCCCGGCCGCGGTCGTGGACCTGGTCGACGCCGGGGCGGACATCGTCAAGGTGGGCGTCGGCCCGGGCGCCATGTGTACCACCCGGATGATGACCGGCGTCGGGCGGCCACAGTTCTCCGCGGTCCGCGATTGCGCCGCCGCCGCCGAGCGGCTGGGCGCGCACGTGTGGGCCGACGGCGGGGTACGCCACCCGCGGGACGTGGCGCTCGCACTGGCGGCCGGTGCCAGCAATGTGATGATCGGCTCCTGGTTCGCCGGTACCAACGAGTCACCCGGCGACGTGCAGCGCGACAGCGACGGGCGGCTGTACAAGGAGAACTTCGGCATGGCGTCCAGCCGTGCGGTAAGCCGGCGTACCGCCGAGGAGTCGGCGTACCAGCGGGCCCGCAAGGCGCTGTTCGAGGAGGGCATCTCCACCGCACGGATGTACCTGGACCCGATGCGCCCGGGGGTGGAGGACATCCTGGACGAGATCGTGGCCGGGCTGCGCTCGGCGTGCACCTACGCCGGAGCCGCCACCCTGGCCGACTTCCAGCAGCGGGCGGTGGTGGGGGTGCAGAGTTCCGCCGGGTACGCCGAGGGGCGCCCACTATTCAGTACCTGGTGACCTTGCCGCATTGCGGCATGATGGCAAGGTGACACCTTGGGAGTACGCCCGGCTCGAGTACCGGGCGACCGGCGCCTTCGGCACCGACAAGGAGATGGACTGGAGCGCCTCCTTCCACCACCCCGGCGGGGTCCAGCGCTGGGGCACCGACGAGCGGTACGACGATCTGAAGCACCTCAACCGGGCCGGCGCCCAGGGTTGGCAGGCGTACGACCGCGCGGTGATGATGATCGGCCAGCCACAGCGGCTGTACGCGGTGACCTACTCACTCAAGCGCCCCGGCGGCGCTGGCTGAGCCAGCCCGCCGAACCGGCCCGCGCAGCCCGGTCGGGGGTCAGGCGGTCGGGAGTCAGGGCCACACACCGGGCACCGGCGCGCGCTGGGCGGCCAGGCCCAGACCGGGCAGGCCGTACCAGGACTCGATCGTGCGCAGCAGCCGGTAGTGGTCCACCGGCTCGGTGAACCGGCCGGGGCGCACCCCGGCGCCGGTGATCGCGGTGAAGATGTGGTTGCCGGGCTGGTTGTCGTCCTCGTCCAGGGTCACCACGAGCAGGCTGTTGTGCGTCTGCGCCCAGGCGCGGTACGGCTCCAGGTTGGCCCGCGCCCAGTCGTCCCCGGTACGCACCGAGCAGTCGTGCATGTCGTGGCACAGGTCCGGGATCACGAAGGAGACGGTGGGCAGTTTCGCGAAGTCCTTCGGGAAGGCCGAGTACGGCTGGCCGGCCGGGGCACCGGGGAAGTCGAACCAGGGCGCGTGCTTGCGGGCGTACCGCCCGGCGGAACAGGTGGTATCGCCGGCCCGGGGCAGCCCCTCGGCGTACCCGACGAAACTGAGCCCGGCGGCGGCGAGCTGGCTGGCCAGGGTGGGCACGCCCGGGAAGCTCAGCGGGCACTTGTCGCTGCGCAGCCCCTGCGTCGAGCCGGAGAACAGGGCAAGGTAGTTCGGTTCGCTGGGGTGGGCCACGGCGGCGAACCGCTCGAAGAGCAGGCCGCCGGCGGCGAGCTGGTTGAGGTACGGTGCGCCACCCGAGCCGGCCACCTGGCTGTACGCCTTGTTCTCGAAGACCACCACCACGACGTGGTCCGGCCTGCCCCGCGCGCCGCTCGGGGCCGCCGGGCTGGCCGGGGCGGAGCCGGCAGCCGCGGCCG
>JAFMQQ010000228.1 GCA_017354595.1 Micromonosporaceae bacterium | reverse complement strand
CCGGGCGAAGAGGACGGCGAACTCGTCACCGCCGAGCCGGGCCACCAGGTCGTCCGGGTGTGCGGCGGCGGCCAGTCGCAGCGCCACCTCACCCAGCACCCGGTCGCCGGCGGCGTGCCCCAGGGTGTCGTTGATCTCCTTGAAGTGGTTCAGGTCGATCAGTAGCAGGCCGGTGATCCCGGCGCCGGTACGGTCGGCGCAGTGCCCGGCGCCGACTTCGAGGAGCTGCCGCCGGTTGGCCAGGCCGGTGAGCGGGTCGTGCGCGGCGGCGCGCGCGTGGTCGTCGGAGAGCCGGCGGGTCTCGCTGAACGCGGCGGCGTTGCGGACCGCGGTACACAGCGCGGCGGCGAAGGTGCGCAGGGTGTACCGCTCGCGCTCGCTGAGCGAGACGTTCCGGCGAAATCGCAGCCGTAGTTCGCCGACGTCAGCGGCACCGTCGTGGCTCTCCAGAGCTACCGGGATGGTGTGGTTGCTCGGCGACTCGGGCGCGGCGGCGGGCGACCCGTCGTAGCCGATGGCAGTGCTGTACCCGCGTACCAGCCGGGCGGGTACCAGCGGCGTCTCGACCTGGAGCTCGACCTCGTCGGCGGAGAAGAGTTCGGCTGCCCGCAGGACGGCTCCATGCAGCACGCCATCCAGGTCGACCTCGTTGAACTCGTCCGTGGCCTGGGCGAGCTGCTGCCAGGCACTGCGCTCGGCCCGCTCCCGCAACTGGTTGGCGGAGGCGAAGTGCAGCCCGATGACCAGCAGCGGGACGATGATGACGAGCTTCGAGTCGTACGCGAGGAGGTACATCGCGGCGATGCCCAGCGCCAACCATGCGGCGTTGGTACCGAGCCGGAGGTCCCAGTTGGTACGGAAGCGCTTGAGGATCGGCGTCCGGGTGGCGAGTGCGATCACTGGGTGGGCAAGCATCTCGTCGACCACGGCATAGCCGACCGCCGCCGCCGCGATCGCAGGGAGTTCGTGCGTGGTAGCCGTGAAGGGGCCAACGACCCCGAGGAGTGCAGCCAGGCCGGCGAGCACGGAGGCGGTGATGGTGCCCTTGGCGGTGTTGAAGGCAACCTTGATCGGTTGGATCTTCCGCAAGCTGCCTGTGCTGAGGGCAGTTGCGACAGTGACCACGATGAGGAACCAGGGCCACGGCAGGAGCATGAACGCGAGCAGGACCGCCGCATCGGTGGGTGACATCCCGTGGCGGTCGGATCGGATCCGGGTGTAGATGATGGTGCGCCCGGCCACGATCAGGGTTGCGAGCAGCAGGACGAGGCGCCACCACGACAACTCAGCCCGGGCGAGATGGAAGACGGCCCAGCCGACCGCGATCGTCGCCGTAGCGACGACGAGACCGACGGCCATATTGAGCCGTCGGTCTGTCTCGTCGTCGTTCGTCACAATCAAGTACCCATCGCAGGCCGTGCGTATCGATTCCTGCAGCCAGGGTATGTGGCTCACGGTGCCACCACAATCACGAGGATCGTCAGTGGTCTACGAAGGCTCTACAGCCACCTGTTGTCGCGCATGACCTTCTCCCCCAACGGTTGTGTCTTCGCTGACTCGTGAAGCATAAAGTTGCACTTTGCAAATTATCTAGCTAGTTTGACCCGGTATTCGGCATATGCTAGCTAAGCGAGCCTCAGCCACACTCGGTAGAGAACCTGTAGCTCCATGCGACCGCTAGTCCTGGGGCCTTTCATTCACCACGAAACCGGCCGCGATTTCATGGCCACCATTAGTCAGCAACCGGCGGAAAGCGCCAGGGTCCACCGATGAATCGCCCATTAATACCCCCTGAGTTGGGCGAAGCCCCCTTAGACAAGTTACGCGCTGTCATCCGCGATCGTCCACCCGACCTGGTACCGCCAGGGCGCCCGTACCCCGTTGATCGCCCGTACCCTGTTGATGTGGACGAACCCCAGTTGACCCACGTGGACCAGGCCGGAGCGGCGCGCATGGTCGATGTGTCGGCCAAGGCGGTCTCGGCCCGGCTCGCGGTAGCAGCGTGCCAGGTGAACACCACCTCGACAGTCATTGAACTGCTCAGGGCCGGCGCATTGCCGAAGGGCGACGCACTCGCCGTCGCGCGCCTCGCCGGGATCATGGGCGCCAAACGCACGCCCGATATCGTCCCGCTATGTCATCCCATCGCGTTACACGGGGTAACTGTCGATCTATCGCTGAGCGATTCCTGCGTGCAGATAATTTGCACCGCCAAGACCGCCGATCGCACTGGTGTGGAAATGGAGGCACTGACCGGTGCCGCCGCCGCCGGGCTTGCTCTTATTGACATGGTTAAGGCCGTTGACCCGGCCGCGAGCATCGAGCGGGTACGGGTACTGCGCAAGGAGGGCGGCAAGACCGGGGACTGGCACCGGCCGGAGGACCGGCCGTGACGGCGGACATCCGGGCCCGGGTTGTGGTCGCCTCCAACCGGGCCGCCACCGGCCAGTACGCCGACACCAGCGGGCCGCTGCTCGTCGCCGGCCTGCGCGAGCTGGGTTGCGAGGTGGCGGAGCCGGTGGTGGTACCCGATGGCGAGCCGGTCGCCCGGGCGCTGCGGGAAGCCGTCGCCGACCGGATCGACGTGGTGCTGACCAGCGGCGGTACCGGTATCACGCCGACCGACCGGACACCGGAGGCGACCCGTACCGTGCTGGACTACGAGATCCCGGGCATCGCCGAGGCGATCCGCGGATACGGCCTGGCGAAAGTTCCGGCTGCGGCGCTGTCCCGCGCGGTGGCCGGAGTCGCCGGCCGTACCCTCATCGTCAACCTGCCGGGCTCCACCGGTGGCGCGAAGGACGGGCTCGCCGTGCTCGGCCCGATCCTCGCGCACGCGGTCGATCAGTTGCGCGGCGGCGACCACCCGCGCTCCGGCTAGGCTGGCCGGGTGAGCATCGAACCGATGCCGTGGCCGCAGGCCAGGTCGGTGGCGCACGCGGCAGGTGCCGCGCTCGCGCCAGGCGCAGTCGAGGTACCGCTGGCCGAGGCGGACGGTACGGTCCTGGCCGGCCCACTGGTCGCCCGCACCGACCTGCCCGCCTTCCCAACCTCCAGTGTGGACGGTTGGGCGGTACGCGGGCCGGCGCCGTGGCGGATCACCGGCCGGATACTCGCCGGCGCTCCGGCCGGTCCGCTGGTCGAGGACGGCACCTGCGTGCAGATCGCCACCGGCGCCATGGTCCCAACCGGTACCGAGCAGATCGTCCGGGTTGAAGACTCCACAGTGGAGAGTGAGCGGGTGACCGGGCAGGCGCGTCCGGTGCCCGAGTGGCGGGAACCCGGCGACGAATGCCGGCGCGGCGAACAGTTGCTGCCGGCCGGTACCCCGGTGACCCCGGGCGTGATCGGGCTGGCCGCCTCGTGCGGGTACGACACGCTGCCGGTACGGCCGGTTCCGCCAGCCGCGGTGCTGGTCTTCGGCGACGAGCTGCTCACCACCGGGCTCTCCGGCGAGGGCCGGATCCGGGACGCGCTCGGCCCGGCGCTGCCGGCCTGGCTCCGCCGGCTCGGCACGGGGTGCGGGCCGGCCACCGGCCCGATCGAGGACACCCTTGAGGCGCACGTGGGTGCGGTCCGCGACGCGCTGGCCGCAGGTGCGGCGCTGGTCTGCACCACGGGCGGCACGATGCACGGTCCGGTCGACCACCTGCACGCCACGCTGGAGAAGCTGGGCGCGACCTACCTGGTGGACAAGGCGGCGGTACGCCCTGGGTTCCCGATGCTGCTCGCCTCGGTGCCACGGCCGGACGGCGGTGCCACGTTGCTGGCCGGGCTGCCCGGCAACCCGCAGTCCGCGATCATCGCACTGCTCACCCTGGTCACCCCGGCCATGTCGGGGATCCGTGGCGGTGGGCTGCCACCGCTGGGCCGGGTACGGCTGGGGGCGCCGGTACCGGGACGGGGCGGGCATACCCACCTGGCGTTGGTACGCCGGGGTGCGGACGGGCTCGGCTACCCGGTCGAGCACGTGGGCTCCGCCATGCTGCGCGGGTTGGCTCAGGCGATCGGTTTCGCGGTCATCCCTCCGCAGCGCAGCGGTGCGGCCGGCGACGAGGTCGAGTTCCTGCCACTGCCCATTGTGGAGGGTGAGGTGCCGTGAGGGTCACGCTGAGCACGCAGCCACTGGACGTGGCGGCGCATGAGCAGGCGGTGGCGCACCCGGCCGCCGGTGCGGTGGTGGCATTTCAGGGCGTGGTCCGCGACCAGGACGGGGGACGGGGCGTGACGCTGCTGGAGTACGAGGCGCACCCGAGCGCGGAGGCGGTACTCCGCGAGGTGGCGACGAAGGTCGCGGCCGACCCGGAGGTGTACGAGGTCGCGGTTTCGCACCGGATCGGCGTGTTGAAGGTCGGCGATGTCGCCCTGGTCGCCGCGGTCTCCACCGCACACCGGGCGGAGGCGTTCGCGATCTGCGGCCGGCTGGTGGACGAGGTCAAGGAGCGGCTGCCGGTATGGAAGCGGCAGGTCTTCCTCGACGGTAGCGACGAATGGGTGAACAGCACCTGACGCTCAGCTGCGGGACGCCGCCGCGAGCGCGTGGCGGGTCGGGGTCCAGTCGGCGCCGAAGGCGGGCTCGGCGCCGGGACGCCAGGGCAGCAGTACCACCATCACGATGATGGCGATGCCGAGCGAGTTCTCCCACAAGGCGCCGTGCAGCCCGTCGGCATAGTGCGAGACGGTGGGCAGCTTGTGCTCGTACCGCCAGATCGGCGAGACGACGAAGAGCAGGTAGACGCCGGCGGCGGTGGCGAGGTGACGCAGGCCGGCGAAGGCCGGGACGCCGGCCGGCCCGCGACTGAACAGGCCGCGCGGGGCGAACGCCCGTGCCGCTGTGCGCCGGCGCAGCCCGGCGTCGATCAGGACGACCAGAGCCGGCACCAGATAGACCAGGTGATGCGACCAGGAGATCGGCGAGATCACATTGGCGGTGAGGCCGACCAGGGTGAAGGCCGCCAACTCGTCGCCTTCCCGGTGCGCGTTGGCCGCCCGGGTCAGCCCGACCGCGAGGATCAACATGGCGAAGGCGAGCCACATCAGCACCGGTGTGCTGGTCGAGTCGTACGCCCGGGCGAGCACACCGGCCAGCGACTGGTTGGCGGTGGCGTCCACCTCGCCGACCCGGCCGGTGTCCGGGAAGACGTTGGTGAAGTAGGTGGCCGAGTCGCGGCCGAAGAAGACGAACGTGACGACCGTGGCGCAGGCGGCGGTGGTCATCGCGGTGACCGCCGCCCGCCACTGCCTGGTCACCATGAAGTACCCGATGAACAGGCCGGGGGTGAGCTTGATCGCGGTGGCCAGCCCGACCCCGACGCCGGCGAGTGCCCCCGTCGCCCAGGCGCGGTGCAGCAGCCCGCTCACCCGGGTCACCGGGTCGGCGGGCTGCCTGCCCTCGGCCTGCGTGGCCTGAGAGTTGCGCGCGTTTAGCGCGCCAGCGGCACGGAACCGGTGCCGCAGCGCCACCATGTCGAGGTAGACGAGGACGGCCAGGAGCAGGTTGACCTGGCCGAAGCCGATGGTTTCGCGGACCGGCTCGGTGGCGCCGGCCAGCGGTACCGCGACGGCGACGGCGAACCATCGCGGCCAGCCGTGCCGGTCGGCGACGGGTACCAGCAGCCAGGCGAGCAGCAGCGCGAGGGCGGCCAGGCTGAGCACCGCGTTGACCCAGCCGGCGGCGAGCGTGGGCAGTACCGCCATCGGGGCCATCACCAGCGCGGCGAACGGCGGGTAGGTGAAGCCGAGCGTGATACCGGGGGAGACGAACTCGTACAACGGCCGGCCGCTGGTCCACCAGACCATCGCCCCGTGGTAGATCTTCATGTCGAAGAAGGTGTACGTGCGCCCGTACCG
>JAFMQQ010000886.1 GCA_017354595.1 Micromonosporaceae bacterium | reverse complement strand
CATCACCGTCACCGGCCACAATGGAGAGACAACCGAGTCGTTGCCGCCGGTCGAGTTCGGTTACACCGGCTGGGATCCCGCCCGCCGCCGCTACCAGCAGATCGGCGACCCGGCCACCGGCACGATGTCGGACCGCTCGCTGGCCAGCAAGGACCGCGATCTGGTCGACCTGTTCGGCGACGGGCTGCCGGATGTGCTGCAACTGGCCGGCACGAACTCCCGCTACTGGCGCAACCGCGGGGCCGGCCGGCTGGACCCGCCCCGGCCGCTGGCCGCGGTACCGGGCGGGGCCGCCCTCGGCACGCCCGGCGTCCAGGTTCTCGACGCCGACGGGGACGGCCGCCCCGATCTGCTGGTCAGCGACGGCCGGCGGGCCGGGTACTTCCCGATCGGCGCCGACGGCGGATTCGACCCGCGCGGGTACCGGGCGTACCGCGGTGCGCCGTCGTTCGGGCTGGCCGACACCGACACCCGCCTGATCGACCTGGACGGCGACGGCGTCGCGGACGCGCTGCGCACCGGGACTTACCTGGAGGTCTACCTCAACGACCGGGCCACCGGCTGGATCGCGCAGCCACTGGACCTCGCCTCGCCGTTGACCGCGGTCTCGTTCACCGATCCGCGGGTCAAACTCGCCGACATGACCGGCGACGGGCTGACCGACGTGGTACTGGTCGCCAATGGGCGGGTGCAGTACTGGCCGAATCTCGGCTACGGCCGTTTCGGCGCACCCGTCGCGATGGCCGGCAGTCCCCGCTTCGACGATGCCGCGCTGTATGGCCCGACCGGGTTCGACCCGGCCCGGCTGCTACTCGGCGATGTGGACGGTGACGGCTGCGCCGACGTTGTCTACAGTGGACCGCGCGGCACAACGGTCTGGGTCAACCGGTCCGGGCAGGGCTTCGCACCGCCGGTGGTGGTACCGGGCACGCCGCAGCCGGACAGCGCCACCGCGCTGCGGCTGGCCGACATGCTCGGCTCCGGTACCGCCGGCGTCCTCTGGTCCTACGACGCCGGTGCGGTCCGCGGCAGCGACTGCAAGTTCCTCGACCTCACCGGTGGGGTCAAGCCCTATCTGCTCAACCGGGTGGACAACCACGCCGGTGCGGTCACCGCCATCAGCTACGCCCCGTCCACCGGGTACGCGCTTGCCGACGCGGCCGCGGGTACCCCGTGGCGGACCACCCTGCCGTTCCCGGTACCGGTGGTGTCCACTGTGGAGGTTTCGGACCACTTCTCCGGTACCACGCTGACCAGCGAGTACCGCTACCACCATGGCTACTGGGATGGCGCCGACCGGGAGTTCCGCGGCTTCGGCCGGGTCGAGCACCTCGACACGCTGGTCTCCTCCACCGCAAGCGATGTATACAGCCCGCCGGTGCTGACCCGGTCCTGGTTCCATCTCGGACCGGTCGGGCCGGAGTACGGCGACTGGACCGAGCTGAGCCTCGCCGACGAGTACTGGCCCGGCGACCCGGTGCTCGTGTCGCATGTGGACACCGCACAGCTGCCGCCGGGGCTGCCCCGGCGCGCGCTGCGCGACGCGATCCGCGGGGCCCGGGGAACCCTGCTGCGCCAGGAGACGTACGCGGTGGATGGTGACCCGCTCGCCGGCCGGCCGTACGAGGTCACCGAGCACGCGCTTGCGCTCGCGCCGGTGGTTGACGGCCGGGCCGGCACCGACCCGACCTGGCTGGCCGACCCGGTCACCGCCGTGCAGCCCACGCTCAGCCGGACAGCGGTGTGGGACCGCGGCACCGACCCGATGCACCGCCTCCAGGTCACCGGTGGCTACGACGCCTACAACCGACCAGCCTCCACTGTGGACATCGCCGTCCCGCGGGGCCGCGATCCGCGGCGCACGGACCCGGCCGATTCGGCCGAGCCGTACCTCGCCACCCACACCGTCACCACCTACGCGACCCGCGACGACGGTACCGGTTACCTGCTCGACCGGG
>JAFMQQ010000885.1 GCA_017354595.1 Micromonosporaceae bacterium | reverse complement strand
GTGCGGGTCGCCAGCGATGTGGCGGTGGCGTTCGCCGCCGGTACGCCGCACCCGGACGGCTCGATCCTGCTCGCCGGCACCGGGGCGGCCGCGGCGCGGATCCGCGACCACGAGCCGGCCGCCATGCACGGCGGGTACGGCTGGCTGCTCGGCGACCACGGCTCGGGATTCTGGATCGGCCGCCAGGCGGTACACAGTACACTCTCCACACTGGACAGTGGGTCGCCCATCTCACCGCTGCACCGGCTGGTACTCGACCGCTACCTGGACGGTGCCGCTCCGCCCGCGGCCAGCGAACCCGGCTCGGCACTGCATGCGGTGGACCGGCTGCGGATGGCGGCCCTGATCCGGGAGGTGAACCGGCACCCTCCGGTGGCGCTGGCGCAGCTGGCACCGCTGGTGATGCAGGCGTACGCGGCCGGCGACCCGGCGGCCGAGGCGATCGTGCGGGGGGCGGCGCAGGAGTTGCTGGCGACCCTGGAGCGGGCGCAACCGCCGGCCGGCGCGCCGATCGTGCTCGCCGGTGGCCTGCTCGGCTCGGCGACGCCGGTACACACTCTGGTCGCCGCGGCGGTCCGCCGGCGCTGGCCGGGCGCCGAGGTGCGTACCGCCACCGACGGCTCGGCCGCCGCGGCCTGGCTGGCCGCGTTACCGTTGCTGCCCACCGGTACCGACGCCACCGCGCTGCACGCCCGCCTGCTGCCGGCCGGGAGCCCGGCCGGTGTCTGAACCTAACGGGATAGTTGCTTGTACAGCCCGTCCAACAACGTATCGGCAGCGCTACGGTCGTAGCCGCGCCGGCTGACCGGCAGATCCCTGGCGCGCAGCGCCGTCCGCGCATCGTCTCGCGACGTCGCATCCGCGTGAAGTGCGCTGACGCCAAGCCCCGGATGTCCGGTCGCAGCTCGTGCCGTGGCCCGGTGGTTCAGGACGACGAACCATATCGCCGCAACGACCAGCAACGCCAAGCCGCCGACCGTTACACCGATCGCGCGTGGCCGCGACCTGGAAAACCAGTCGCCACCGTCGTTTCCGGACATCTCAGCTGGCGCGCCGCGGCCGGCCGGCCCGCGGTGCCGGTACCCGGTGGCTGCCGACCGCGTCCCGGGTGGCGGCCAGCGCCGCGAGCGTGGCCGTGTAGGTCCGTTGCGCCACCCCGACGAAGAGGCAGTCCACCACGGTCAGCTGGGCCAGCCGGCTGGCCATCGCGCCGGAGCGGAAGGTCGTCTCCCGGGCCGCCGTGGTCAGCACGTACTGCGCGGTCTGTGCCACCGGGGACTGCGGGAAGTTGGTCAGCGCCACCGTGGTCGCGCCGTGCGAGCGCGCTTCGGTCAGCGCGTCGATGATGTCCGTGGTCACCCCGGTGTGCGAGATGCCGATCGCGACGTCCTGCGGGCCGAGCAGCGCGGCGCTGGTCAGCGCCATGTGCGTGTCCGACCAGGCGAAGGCGACCCGGCCGATGCGGTGCAGCTTCTGCTGGAAGTCCAGCGCCACACAACCGCTCGCGGCGACACCGTACAGATCCACCCGGCGCGCCTTGACCAGTGCGTCGACGACCCGCTCCAGCACCGCCACGTCCAGTTGGGCGGCGGTCTCCTCGACCGCGCGGGCATCGGCGAATGCAATTTTCTCGATGACGCGGGCGAGGTCGTCGCCGGGCCCGATGTCGCTGCCCACCACCCGGCCGTCGCGCCGGGCGCCCTGCGCCCGGCCCACCTCGGTGGCCAGCGCCAGCCGCAGCTGCGGGTACCCGGCGAAGCCGATCGCCTTGCAGAAGCGGATCACCGTGGTCTCCGAGACACCGGCGGCCAGCGCCAGCTCGGTGACGGTAAGGCTGGCCGCCGTCCCGGTATCGACGAGCACATGCTCGGCGACCTGGCGCATCGAGGGTTGCAGGGCCGGCAGCAGCGCCCGGATCCGCACCGCGATGCCCGGCGCCGCAGCTGTGCCGGCGCCGGGC
>JAFMQQ010000227.1 GCA_017354595.1 Micromonosporaceae bacterium | reverse complement strand
ACGCATCTCCCCCAGCAAGGTCATCTCATTCATCGGGTACGCCCTCCTTGATCGATGTCGGATCGGTGCCACCGAGCGCGTCGCGCAGCACCGCGCGCGCCCGGCTGATCCGGGACCTGACCGTGCCGACCGGTACCCCGAGCGCCTGCGCCACCTCCTGGTAGCCCAGCTGCGCCCAGGCGACCAGCAGCAGAGCGTCCCGCTGGCCGGCCGGCAGCCGGTGCAGCGCCCCGGCGAGCTGCTGGCGTACCGCGCCGGCACCTACCCGCGCGTCGCTGCGCTCGGTGAACGGTGGCTCGGCCAGTACCGGGTCGCGTCCGGTGCGCTGCAGGATGCGCAGTTGCTTCAGCTCCGCCCGGCGATAGCGACCGAGCCGGTTGGTGGCGATCCCGTACAGCCAGGGCCGGACCTCCTGCCGGGCGGGGTCGTACCGGTGCCGCTCCCGGAACGCCTCCAGGAAGGTGTCGCCGAGTACGTCCTGCGCGTCCTGGGTACCGATGCGCCGGGCGAGGTACCGGTGCAGCGCCGCGGCGTACCGGCCGAAGAGCAGTGCGAACACCTCCGGCTCACGCCGCGAGCGTTCGACGATCTCGTGGTCGGCCTCTCGCCTGTCTGTCAGCACACCCGTACTTGCCCACTCGGCGGGATCGGGTTCCGTCAGCGGCCGACCGGCCACTCGTGGACCGGGCGGTTCCCGTGCATGTTGGCGATGTACTCGCGCAGCATCGCGGCGAGTGCCGCCGGCCGGTCCATCCCCCGCCTCTCCAGAGTCTCCACAGTGGACGCCTGCCAGGTCGCCCCGTTGCGCTGCAGGGCGCAGCGCCGTTCGATGACCCCCAGGTACCGGTCGCGCAGGGCCGGGTCGACACCCCACCGGTCCAGCCCGCCAGCCGCCATCGGCACCAGCCGGCGCAGCGCCAGCTCGGTCGCCGGCAGGTAGCCGAGGCCGGGCCAGTACAGCTGCGCCTCGATCCCGTCCCGCGCCGCCCGGTGCAGGTTCTCCTCGGCGGCGTTGAACGAGATCTGTGTCCAGAGTGGACGCTCCTGCTCGGCGAGGGTACGCACCACCCCGAACCAGAAGGCCCCATTGGCGATCGTGTCCAGGACGGTCGGCCCGGCCGGCAGCACCCGGTTCTCCACCCGCAGGTGCGGCGTACCACCGGCGGTGTCGTACACCGGGCGGTTCCACCGGTAGATGGTGCCGTTGTGCAGCCGCAGCTCGCCGAGTCGCGGAGTGGCACCACTCGCCAGCGCCTGCGCCGGGTCCTCGTCCTCGCAGATCGGCAACAGCGCGGGGAAGTAGCGCACGTTCTCCTCGAAGAGGTCGAAGACCGAGGTGATCCAGCGCTCCCCGAACCACACCCGCGGGCGTACCCCCTGGGCTTTGATCTCCTCCGACCTGGTGTCGACGGCCTGTTCGAACAGCGGTATCCGGGTCTCCGCCCACAGCCGCCGGCCCAGCAGGAAGGGTGCGTTGGCGCCCAGCGCCACCTGTACCGCGGCCAGCGCCTGGGCGGCGTTCCAGTACGCCGCGAACTCCTCCGGCGCCACCTGGAGGTGGAACTGGGTGCTGGTACACGCCGCCTCCGGCGCCAGAGTGTCCGATGTGGTCACCAGCGGCTCGGGCCCGTCGATGTCGATCGCCATGTCCTCGCCCCGGGCGGCGAAGATCTGCTCGTTCAGCAGCGCGTAGCGCGGGTCACCGGAGATCGACTCGGCCCGCATGTGCTCGCCCCGCAGGGTGGGCAGGATCCCCACCATCACCAGGTGGGTGCCGATCGTGGCCGCCTTGCCCTCGGCCGCGTTGAGGCTGCTCCGCACCTGCTGTTCGACCCGCGCCGGGCCGTCGCCGGCCAGCCGCCGCGGCGGTACGTTGATCTCCAGGTTGAACTGGCCCAGCTCGGTCTGGAACGTTGGGTCGGCGATGGCGGTGAGGGCTTCAGCGTTGCGCATCGCCGGTTGTGCGTCGCCATCGACCAGGTTCAGCTCGATCTCCAGGCCGGTCAGCGGTGCCTGGGTGGCGAAGCGTCCGTCGCGCAGCAGTGCCGCGAAGACGTCGAGGCAGGCGCGGATGCGTTGCCGGTACCGGGTGCGATCGGCCCGGCTGAAGCTGTGTCCGCCGACCTGTTCACCCACGTGAAGGCGCGGCCCATTCCCAGGTGAAGCCGACCACGGCCCGCTCCACCTTGCCGAACCGCTGCCGTGCGGAGAACTCGCTGTCCAGCTCGACCGGCTCCCGCTCGACGATCCGCGCCTGGTCCAGCCGGTCCCAGCGGGCGATCCACAGGTGTTCAGGTATCCGCTGCGGATGGAAGCGTACCCACATGGTCAGGTCCTGAGTGGAGCGCAGCACGCCGCGGCGGAACTCCGGTGCCGGCGGTTGCCGGTAGCAGAAGGTGCTGTGCACCTGGAGCAGGGCGGACTCGCCCATCCTCAGTGGACGGTCCAGGACCAGGTCGGTACCCCACACATTCTCGGCGATCCGGTACATCGACTCGGCCACCCGACCGCCGCGCACCACCTGCACCACGATCTCGTCGGTGTCGAACCGGTACGGCACCGACTCCAGCAGCGGCACCACCGACCGGATCACCAGGATGCTCTCGTGCTCGGTGGGCAGCCCGTCCGGTCCGATGGTGTGCGAGTCGTGCACCGAGACGGTCTCGTGCGGCGTGGCGGAGAGGCGGTCGATCTCCGGCTTCAGCCGCTCGTCACCGATCAGCACCCGCAACTGCGGCGCGCCCTGGCGCAACTGGCGCAGCCGGTTGGCGTGCCGGTCGGAGAGGCCGAAGGCGCTGACGAACAGCTCAAGGTCGTCCGGGTGCAGGGCGCTGCCGGCCAGCGCGCGGCGGGCCGTCTCCAGGGCAGCCGGGTGCGCGACGGTGCTTTCGGAGTCGCCGCGCTGGGAGTCGAGGGCGAGCAGGGTGTCGGCGGTGAGCACGGCACCGACCGCCTGTTCGCTGATCTCGCTTCCGGTGGACTGGTCGATCCGGTTGGGCTGGTCCAGGCGCCGCTCCCACCGGTACCGGTAGTCGCCCGGCCGGCTCAGCAGGATGCGGAGGTACGCGCACGCCTGCGCTACCCGGTCACTCTCGGGCAGGTCGGGCACGTCGGGCACCTCCACATTTCCCCGTGGTCTGGCCGCAGCCACACGGAGCCCCCTCCCGCATCCGATAGCGTACCGGCGGAGCCGGCGGCCGCGCACTGGCCATTAGGCCAGACAGATCCGGCTTTAGAGCAGGAACCCGGCGGGAAACGGGTCTTCGGGGTCGAGAAAGAACTGGGCGGTACCAGTAAGCCAGGCCCGTCCGGTCACTGTTGGCAGGACCGCCGGTCGGTTCGCCACCATACTTTCGGCCACCAGCCGGCCGGTGAACCGGGTACCGATAAAGGACTCGTTGACGAAGTCGGTGTGCAGTGGCAGCTCGCCCCGGGCGTGCAGCTGGGCCATCCGGGCACTGGTACCGGTACCGCAGGGGCTGCGGTCGAACCAGCCGGGGTGGATCGCCATCGCGTGCCGGGAGTGGCGCGCGTCCGCACCGGGGGCGAGGAACTGGACGTGGTGGCAGCCGGCGACGCCCGGGTCGGTCGGGTGTACCGGCGGTTCCCGCTCGTTGATCGCGGCCATCAGGGCCAGGCCGGCGGCGAGGATCCGGTCCTTCTGCTCCCGCTCGAACGGTATGTCCATCCGGGACAGTGGCAGGATCGCGTAGAAGTTGCCGCCGTAGGCCAGGTCGTACTCGACGGCGCCGAAGCCGGCGACCTCGACCTTGCGGTCCAGCGCCACGCAGAACGACGGTACATTGTGGATGGTCACGCCGCGGGCGGCACCGTGCTCGACGGCGACCTCCGCGATGACCAGCCCGGCCGGGGTGTCCAGCCGGATCGTGGTGACCGGCTCGGTCACCGGCACCATGCCGGTCTCCACCAACACCGTGGCCACACCGATGGTGCCGTGCCCGCACATCGGCAGGCATCCTGATACTTCGATGAACAGTACGCCGTGGTCGGCGTCGGGCCGGGTGGGCGGTTGCAGGATCGCACCGCTCATCGCCGAGTGGCCGCGCGGTTCGTACATCAGCAGGGTGCGGATGTGGTCCAGGTTCTCGATGAAGTACCGGCGCCGCTGCGCCATCGTGGCACCCGGCACGGTACCGACGCCGCCGGTGATGACTCTGGTCGGCATGCCCTCGGTGTGCGAGTCCACCGCGTGAAAGATCCGCTTGCTGCGCACTACTGCTCCAGTGCGTGCTTCAGGTCGGCGCGGACCGCCTCGGCCTCGGCGGCCGGCAGTGGCAGCCGGGGCAGCCGGCAGCCGCCGCCATACCGGCCCACCTCGTCCATGGCCAGCTTGATGGCTTGGATGAAGGTGTGCCGGGAGTCCCACCGGAAGATCGGGTGCAGCCGCCGGTACAGCGGCAGGGCCTCGGCGAACCGGCCCTGCCGGGCCAGCTCGTAGAGGCGGACGCTGCGCTCCGGCAGCGCGTTGGGCAGGCCGGCGATCCAGCCCACCGCACCGGCGAGCATCAGCTCCACCAGCACATCGTCCGCGCCGACCAGTAGCTCGATCCGGGGCGCCAGCTCGGCCAGCCGGTACGGGCGCCGCACGTCACCGGAGAACTCCTTCACCGCCACCACCTCGGGCACCTCGTCGGCGATCCGGGCCAGCAGTTCCGGGGTCAGGTCCACCCGGGTGTCGAACGGGTTGTTGTACGCCACGATCGGCAGCCCGGCGCTGGCCACCACCTTGTAGTGCGCCACCACCTCGTCGTCGCCGCACCGGTACCCGTTGGGGGGCAGGCACAGCACCGCATCGGCACCCGCCTGCGCGGCCTGCTCCGCCCACCGGCGGGACGCGTCCGCGCCGTAGGCACCGACCCCCGGTACCACCGAGAACCCGTCCGGCGCGGCGGCCACCGCGGCGTGTACCACCGCCGCCCGCTCCTGGTCGGTCAGCGTCTGGTACTCGCCGAGCGAGCCGTTGGGTACCACGCCGTGGCAACCATTCTCAGCCAGCCACGCGACATGCTCCGCGTACCGGTCCAGATCCAGATCGCCGTCCGGCCCGAACGGCAACGCCGTGGCGACAACGACTCCGTGCCACGGTGCTGTCCTCGATTCCATCTCAGTAATATCGCACGAGATGGTGGACGTGGCGGTGGTCGGTGCGGGCATCGTCGGCGCCGCGTGCGCCGACCAGCTCACCGCGGCCGGGCTCTCCGTGACGGTGCTGGAACGCGGCGCGCTCGCCGGCGGTACCACCGGGGCGGGCGAGGGCAACATTCTGGTGTCGGACAAGGAGCCCGGACCCGAGCTCTCGCTGGCGCTGTGGTCCCGCCGGTTGTGGTCCGAGCTCGACCTGCCCGGCGCGCACCTGGAACCCAAGGGCGGGCTGGTGGTCGCCTACACCGAAGCGGAACTCGCCGCCCTGGGCGGGTTCGCCGCAGCGCAGCGCCCGGCCGGCGTGGTCGCCGAGGCGCTACGGCCGGAGCAGGCGGGTGAGGCGGAGCCGTACCTGACCCGCGAGCTGGCCGGAGCCGTCTGGTACCCGCAGGACATGCAGGTACAGCCGGCCCTGGCGACCGCGCTGCTGCTGCGCCGGGCCCGGGACCGGGGCGCCGCGCTGCGCCTGGGTACCCCGGTGGTCGGCTTCACCCGGGGCGCCGGCGGCCGGATCACCGAGGTACGCACACCGGACGGGCGGATCGGTGTGTCCACTGTGGTCAATGCGACCGGGGTGGGCGCCGGTACGGTCGCCGAGCTGGCCGGCTCGCGGCTGCCGATCCAGCCGCGCCGCGGTTTCATCCTGGTCACCGCGCCGGTGCCACCGCTGGTGCGGGCGAAGGTGTACGACGCGGCGTACGTCTCCAATGT
>JAFMQQ010000884.1 GCA_017354595.1 Micromonosporaceae bacterium | reverse complement strand
TTGGTACCGGAGCCCGATAGCAGCACGACAAGCCGCGCCGGCGTCCGGCTGGCGCCGACTCTCCGGACGCTCGACCGGTCCACATGGGCACCATACCGGGCGGCGAACAGGCCCTCGGCGCACACCCGGGAACCTGGAAGTTCTGCGACCCGCGCAGGTCGGGGCGTGTGCGACTGGACAGAACCCGGTACGCTGCCGATCGTTCTTGTCCCCGGTACCACCCCCTTCAGGAGTTCGCATGGCGTATTCCGGATATCCCCCGCCCCCACCGCCGCAGGGGCCATACTCGCAACCCCAGGGGCAACCGCCTTCGATTGACAACAACATGACAATGTCGATCGTCGCGATTTTCCTCTTCTGGCCGCTGGCGATTCCGGCGATCATCAACGCCTCCAAGGTGAACCCGGCGCTGCAGGCCGGGGACTGGGCAACCGCCCAGCATGCGTCGACGGAGTCGAAGAAGTGGTCGAAGCTGGCCCTGATCATCGGCATTATCTGGTACGCGGTGGCGATCGTGTGCTGCATCATCTACTTCGTGGCGATCGCGAACGCAACAAGTTCGGTAAACAGCTACTGACACGCGTGGTTACTCTCGATCGGGGGCGTACCAACGTTGCGTGCGCCCCCATGAGAGAGCCCGGGAGGCACCCTCATGCAGCCGTACCCCGGATATGACCCGTACCAGCAATACTCGCAGGAGTACCAACAGTACCCGCAGGAATACCAACAGTATCCCGAGTACCAGCAATACGAGCATTACGAGCAGTACCAGCAGGAGCCGAGCTACGTGCCGCCGTACCAGAGCGACGGCAGCACACCACCGCCGGTGGCGTATCAACCGCCACCGCAGCCGCCATCCAACACCACCGGCCTGCTCGCGATGATCTTCGGGATCGTCGCGGTGCCAACCTCCTGCTGTTTCCTCGGCCTGCCGCTCGGCGTCGCCGCCTCGGTACTCGCCGGAGTCAGCCTGCGGAAGGTGGCCGAGGGTCGGGCGACCAACCGCGGCATGGCATTGACCGGCCTGGTCTGCGGCGTGGTCGGGATAGTCGTCACGATCGGCTTGATCACGCTCGGCATCATCACCCCGAGCGACCCGATCGGATACACCGGTTGATCCTCGGCCCCGGTTGATGCTTCAGCGCCGGCGGGTGCCGATCAGCGCGTGGCTGGCGGCCGAGCCGACCAGCGCGCCGAGCGTGAAGACGGCGCTACCGACCAGCGCCACCTGCCAACCCACCGGCCCGGTCTGCGCCAGCCGGCCGTCGCCGAGCGACCCGCCGGAAATCCAGGCCGCCGATCCGAGCAGCGCACCGGCGACCGGGCCGGCCAGCGCCGCCGCGCCGAGCACCTCCAGCCAACTCGGCCACCGGAGTTCCCGGTCCTCCGCCAGCCGCTTGCGGCGCCGGACCAGCAGGCCACCCGCGGTCATCCCGGCCGCGACCGGAATGCCGAGCAGCAGCGCACCCGGGCCACCCGCGGCCGTGGCCGGCAGACCCACCAGTACCGGTACCGCCGGCAGCGCGCCCAGGCTCACATGCGCGGCACTGACCGTGGTACCCACACCGACCGCGAACCCGGGTCCGATCAGGTACGCCGCCGCCCATGCGGTCAGGTTCGGGATGTACGCCAGGCAGAGCGCGGTGAGCCCGGCCTGCCCGGCCACCCCGGTGTGGTACGCCGCCAGCATCTGCGCCGCGTCCCGACCCGCCACCGCGACCGAGCAACCCGCGGCCGCCCCGCCCGCCCCGAGCACCAGCAGTGCGGCGACCAGACCGGTACGCGTCGCATCCCGCAGTACCGCCGGCAGCCGGGCGCAGACCCGGGCCGCGACCCGGCTCTCCACCGCCGATCCGGCACCGGCCAGCAGCAGCCCGGCACCGGCGAAGGTGAGCCCGGCGCGCAGCGGTGCGGCCCAGATCCCGGGCTGGCTGGCCACCTTGGCCACCAGCGCGCCGAGGCCGG
>JAFMQQ010000226.1 GCA_017354595.1 Micromonosporaceae bacterium | reverse complement strand
GTACCCATGCCGGGCCCGTACGCCAGCGAGCCGGGTGGCGCGCCTCCGGCGGCACCGGGCGAGGCGCCCGCCCCGGGCGGCGGATCCATCCCACCACCGGTGGCACCGGGCTGGCCGCCCGACCCGCGGCCCTAGTGGACCACTAGTTCGGACTGCTGGCGACGGCGAACTCGGGCAGCGGTACCGGCAGCGCACGTACCCGGTGCAACAGGGTGACCTCCCGGTGCAGCAGGCGGCGTTCGGCGCGCAGCCGGCTGGCGATATCGGGAGCGGCAAGCAGCGCCTGGCGCTCAGGCAACGGCAGTGCCACCGTCGCCGCGATCAGGTGGGAGAGGATCGCCGCTTCGTCGGGTACCTGCTCACCAACTTGGTCGGGGCGCAGCAGGCGCAGGTACCGCTGGAAGAGCTCGAGCAGCCCGGGGACGAGCCGGTCCGCCTCGCCCGGCGCACCTTCGGCCTCGGCCAGGAAGCGCACCTCCGCGGTGAGGTACGGCCCGGCGCGCGTCTCGACGCGCAGGATCTGGAACCGGCGCCGGCCGACGGTGACCAGATCGAACCGGCCGTCCGCGTGTTCGGTGATCTGCCGGATCTCCGCGGAGCAGCCCACCTCGTGCAGGCTCAAAGCGGCGCTGTCCGTGGGGCGCCCCGGGACGGCGCGCCCCACCCAGAAGTCGTCGTGCCGGTCCACCTCCCAGCCGCGCTCGATGGCGACCACGCCGAATTCGCGCGGCCCGTCGCCGGCGCCAGCGGTGACGTCACGGACCAGCGCCCGGTACCGCTCCTCGAAGACCGCCAGCGGCAGCACCAGGCCGGGAAAGAGCACGGTGCCCAGCGGAAACAGGGGTAACCCGCCGGTCGGGGGCCCTTCGCTCTCCGCGCTGCTGCTCGGCACCAGCCGAGCGTAGCCGGCCGGCGGCACAGCGGCGTCCACCCTGTGGGCGGCGCGAGTCAGCCACCCCGGCCGCAAGCCTAGACTTGCACCGTGCTGACCCGGATTGACCTGCGTACACCACCCGGCGCCGGCGGCGACATCGCCGCGCTGCTGCCCCGTGCCGGCATGGATGTGTCGACCGCGATGGAGCAGGTACGGCCGATGGTCGCGGCGGTACGCGACCGCGGCGCTACGGCTGTCCGCGAGGCGACCCTCCGCCTGGACAGGGTGGAGTTGGCGAGCCTGCGGGTACCAGCGGACGCGCTGCGGTACGCGCTCGACGCGCTGGATCCGGCGGTGCGTACCGCGCTGGGCGTGGCGATCGACCGGGCCCGGCTGGTGCATTCGGCGCAGCGGCGCGAACAGGTGACCACCTCGGTCACGCCGGGCGGCACGGTGACGCAGTGCTGGCGCCCGGTGCGGCGGGTCGGCCTCTATGTCCCGGGCGGGTTGGCGGTGTACCCGTCGAGCGTGGTGATGAACGTGGTACCGGCGCAGGTTGCCGGGGTCGCCTCGATCGCGGTGAGCAGCCCGCCGCAGCGGGAGACCGGGCTGCCTCACCCGAACATCCTCGCCGCCTGCGCACTGCTCGGTGTCGAGGAGGTGTACGCGGTCGGCGGCGCGCAAGCGGTGGCGATGCTCGCGTACGGCACCGAGGAGTCGCCCGCGGTGGATCTGGTCACCGGCCCGGGCAACGTCTGGGTCACCGCCGCGAAGCGGCTGGTACGCGGCGTGGTCGGTATCGACGCCGAGGCCGGGCCGACCGAGATCGCGGTGCTCGCCGACGAGACCGCCGACCCGCGGCACGTGGCGGCCGACCTGATCAGCCAGGCGGAGCACGATACCCTGGCGGCCAGCGTGCTGGTCACCACCTCGGAGCAGCTTCTGTCCACTGTGGAGGATGAGCTGGCGCGGCAGGTGGCCGCCACCAAACACAGCGAGCGGATCACGGCGGCGCTGACCGGATCCCAGTCGGCGGCGGTACTCGTGGACGACATCGAGGCCGCACTGCGGGTGGTGGACGCGTACGCCGCCGAGCACCTGGAGATCCAGACCCGGGACGCGCGCCGGGTCGCCGAGCGGGTCCGCAGCGCCGGAGCCATCTTCGTCGGCCCGTGGGCACCGGTCTCGCTCGGCGACTACTGCGCCGGCTCCAACCACGTGCTGCCCACCGGCGGCTGCGCGCGGCACTCCTCCGGCCTGTCGGTGCAGACGTTCCTGCGCGGCGTTCAGATCATCGAGTACGACGAGCGGGCGCTGCGCGAGGCGGCCGCGCACGTGCTGGCCCTGGCGAACGCCGAGGACCTGCCGGCGCACGGCCAGGCGGTCAGCGCGAGGTTCCCCTCGTGACCGGAGGCCTGCCGGACTGGCTGCCGATCCGGGAGCAGTGGCGCGGCCGGTCGCCGTACGGTGCGCCGCAGCTGCCGGTCGCGGTGCGGCTGAACACCAACGAGAACTCCTACCCGCTGCCGGACGAGGTGGCGCTCGCCATCGAGAAGGCGGTGGCGGCGGTGGTCCGCGATCTCAACCGGTACCCGGACCGGGACGCGGTCGCGCTGCGCGAGGATCTGGCCGGCTACCTGGGGTACGGTCTGGCCGCGGGCAACGTGTGGGCGGCGAACGGCTCGAACGAGATCCTGCAGCAACTGCTCCAGGTCTTCGGCGGCCCGGGCCGGGTGGCACTCGGCTTCACTCCGGCGTACTCGATGCACCCGCTGATCGCCGCGGGTACCGGTACCGGCTGGGTGGACGGGCACCGTGGCGCCGGCTTCACCCTCTCCGCCGACCTGGTGCGGGAGCAGGTTGCGCAGCACCGGCCGGATGTGCTGTTCCTCTGCTCGCCGAACAACCCGACCGGTACCGCGCTGGAGCCCGATGCTCTGCTCGCGGCGCTGGCGACCGCGCCGGGGATGGTGGTGGTCGACGAGGCGTACGCGGAGTTCCGCCGGCCGGGTACGCCCACCGCGATCGGCCTGCTGCCCGGCCACCGGCGCCTGGTGGTGACCCGGACCATGAGCAAGGCGTTCGCCTTCGCCGGTGGCCGGCTCGGCTACCTGGCCGCGGATCCGGCCGTGGTGGACGCGGTGCAGCTGGTCCGCCTGCCGTACCACCTCTCCGCGCTGACCCAGGCCGCCGCGCGGGCGGCGCTCGCCCACGCCGCGACCCTGCTGTCCACTGTGGATGCCATCAAGGAGCAGCGGGACCGGATCGTCGCCGAGCTGCGCGCGATGGGTCTGACCGCGGCCGACAGCGATGCCAACTTCGTCCTCTTTGGACAGTTTCCGGACCAGCGCGCGGTGTGGCAGGCGTTGCTGGACCGGCAGGTGCTGGTACGCGATGTCGGCATTCCGGGCTGGCTCCGGGTCACCGCCGGCAATCCGGCCGAGACGGACGCTTTCCTCACCGCGCTGCGGGAGGTGCTGCCGTGACCCGGGCCGGGCGTGTCGAGCGGGCCACCGCCGAGACCAAGGTCCTGGTCGAGCTGGACCTGGACGGTACCGGCGCGGCGGAGGTCGCCACCGGGGTCGGGTTCTTCGACCACATGCTGCGCCAGATCGCCAAGCACGGCGCCATCGACCTACGGGTGTCCACTGTGGGCGATCTGGAGGTGGACGCCCACCACACCATAGAGGACACCGCACTGGCGCTGGGCTCTGCGCTGGCCGACGCGTTGGGTGACAAGCGCGGCGTGCGCCGGTTCGGCAGCGCGCTGGTACCGCTGGACGAGGTGCTGGTGCAGGCCGCGGTGGATCTGTCCGGCCGGGCGTACGTGGTGCACGAGGAGCCGCCGCTGCCGGCCACCATCGGACCGGTGTACCCGAGCAGCATGACCCGGCACGTCTTCGAGTCGCTCGGCCACGCGGCCCGGCTGACCCTGCACGTCTGCGTGCTGCGCGCGGCCCGCCCGGGCAGCCAGCCGGATCCGCACCATGTGGTGGAGGCGCAGTTCAAGGCGTTCGCCCGGGCGCTGCGCGACGCGGCCGCACCGGACCCGCGCGCCGGTGGCGTACCGAGTACCAAGGGGGTGCTGTAGGTGGCGAGAGTCGTGGTACTCGACCACGGGTCGGGCAACCTCCGGTCGGCACAGCGGGCGGTTGCCCGTACCGGCGCGGAGGCTGTCGTGACGCCCGACCTCGACGCGGCCGCGGACGCCGACGGCCTGGTGGTACCGGGGGTCGGCGCGTTCGCCGCGTGCATGGCCGGCATCGACGCGCTGGGCGCCGGCCCGGTGATCGCCGCCCGGGTGGCGCAGGGGCGGCCGGTGCTGGGCATCTGCGTGGGCATGCAGGTGCTCTTCGAGTACGGCGAGGAGCACGGCGTGGTCACCAAGGGGCTGGGCTTGTTGCCGGGCGCGGTGACCCGGCTGGCCGCGCAGCGCGTCCCGCACATGGGCTGGAACACGGTGACCGCGCCGGAAGGCTCCCGGCTGTTCGCCGGCGTCGAACCGGGTACCCGGTTCTACTTCGTCCACTCCTACGCACCGTCGCAAGCGCAGGGTCAGGGTCTGGTCGCCACGACTGTCCACGGTGGAGAGTTCGTCGCCGCGATCGAGCAGGGTCCACTGTGGGCGACCCAGTTCCACCCGGAGAAGTCCGGCGATGCCGGTGCGATACTGCTGCGCAACTGGGTTCGGGAGTTCGCATGACGCTGGCGTTGCTTCCGGCGGTCGACGTTGCCGGCGGCCAGGCGGTACGGCTGGTCCAGGGCGAGGCCGGCAGCGAGACGACCTACGGTGACCCGCTGGCCGCCGCACTCGCCTGGCAGCAGGGCGGTGCGGGCTGGGTGCACCTGGTGGACCTGGACGCCGCGTTCGGCCGCGGCTCCAACGCCGAGATCCTCGCCCGGGTGGTGGGCAGCCTCGACGTGCAGGTGGAGCTCTCCGGCGGGATCCGGGACGAGCAGTCGCTGCGCGCGGCGCTGGCCACCGGTGCGACCCGGGTCAACGTCGGTACCGCGGCACTGGAGGATCCACAGTGGTGCGACCGGGTCGTCGGCGAGTACGGCGACCGGGTGGCGATCGGGCTGGACGTGCGCGGCGCGCCCCGGGAGGGCACGCCCAAATCAGGACATGCCTACACTCTGGCGGCGCGCGGCTGGACCCGGGACGGTGGCGACCTGTTCGAGGTGCTGGAACGCCTGGACAAGGCGGGCTGCGCGCGCTACGTGGTCACCGACATCCGCCGCGACGGTACGCTGACCGGCCCCAACCTGGACCTGCTGCGCGAGGTCTGCGCCCGCACCCCGGCGCCGGTGATCGCAAGCGGCGGTGTGTCCACACTGGACGATCTGCGCGCGCTGGCCACACTGGAGCCGGTCGGAGTGGAGGGTGTCATCGCCGGCAAGGCTCTCTACACCGGTGCGTTCACCGTGCCGCAGGCGCTTGCGGTGCTGGCCGGCGCCGGGTTCGGGAGCGCGGCGTGAGCGTCGCGGTGCGGGTGATCCCCTGCCTGGATGTGGACGCCGGCCGGGTGGTGAAGGGGGTCAACTTCACCGACCTGCGCGATGCGGGCGACCCGGTGCAGCTCGCCGCGGCGTACGACGCGGAGGGCGCGGACGAGCTGACGTTCCTCGACGTCACCGCATCCGCCGATGGTCGCGGCACCGTGCTCGAAGTGGTACGGCGCACCGCGGAGTCCGTCTTCATCCCGCTCACCGTCGGCGGGGGAGTGCGCTCAGTCTCCGATGTGGACACTCTGCTACGCGCCGGTGCGGACAAGGTCGGGGTGAACACCGCGGCGATCGCCCGGCCGCACCTGCTCGCCGAGATCGCCGAGCGGTTCGGCCGGCAGGTGCTCGTACTCTCGGTGGACGCACGCCGCGCGCCGGGCCCGGCGAGCGGGTTCGAAGTGACCACGCATGGCGGGCGCCGCGGTACCGGCCTGGACGCGGTGGCCTGGGCGGCCGGCGGCGCCGAACTGGGCGCCGGGGAGATCCTGCTCAACTCGATGG
>JAFMQQ010000883.1 GCA_017354595.1 Micromonosporaceae bacterium | reverse complement strand
CGTGCCGCGCTCACGCTGGCCGACCGGCTGGACACCGAAGCGATCATCGCGATGCATGCCGCGCTACTCGGCGGCGTGGAGCAGGCAATGACGGGACGGTGGCGACAGGAGCAGGTCTGGATCGGCGGGACCTCCTTCGGCCCGCACTCGGCGTCGTTCGTGCCGCCCCACCATGAACATGTGCCGGGGCTGATGGAGGACCTGGTCCGCTTCGCCCAGCGCACCGACCTACCTCTATTTGTCCAGGCTGCCCTCGCGCACGCACAGTTCGAGACCATCCACCCGTTCCCGGACGGGAATGGACGCACGGGTCGGGCTCTGATCCACGCCATGCTCCGCGGCCACGGCCTGACCCGGAACGTCACCGTCCCGGTCTCTGCCGGCCTGCTCACCGACACGGCCGGCTACTTCGCCACCCTCACCGCGTACCGCGATGGCGATCCAGCACCGATTGTGAGCAGACTCGCCGATGCTTCGTTCGCCGCAACCGCCAACGGTCGCCGGCTCGTCGCCGACCTGCGCGAGATCCGAGCCAGCTGGACGGAGAAGATCAGGGCTCGACAGGGGGCGGCCGCTTGGCGGCTTGCGGACCTGCTGCTACGTCAGCCGGTCGTTGACACCGCCAGCGTTGCGGCGGAACTCGACCTGGTGCCGACGAACGCACAACGCGTGATCACGCCGTTGGCCGAGGCGGGCATCCTCACCGAGTTCACCGGCTTCAAGCGCAACCGCATGTGGCAGGCGAGCGAGGTCCTCACCGTCCTCGATGACTTCGCCGCCCGGGCAGGCCGGCGAGGCCAGTGACGGGTGCTTGCCGCGGTCAGCCTGTGCGGTGGCGGTCCGGCGGCCGGTCGTCGATGCGTAGCCGGGCCAGCAGGGCACGCAGCCCGGCCAGCCCGGCCACCTCGACCCGGCAGGCCGCGCACCGGCCGAGGTGCTTCTCGTACCGGTACCGCTCGGCCATCGGCAACGCACCGAGTACGTACGCCGCGGCATCGACCGTACACTGTGGAGCGTCGGCATCCGTCGGCTCAGTAGCCGTAGCCACCGCCATCACCTGCGGTCGGAGTCGAACCCGGCCCGGTCGCGCCGGGCGTGGCCGGTGCGCCGGATGCGGTCGCGGCGTGCCAGTGGAACGTGGTGCCGTCGAAGGCGTCGGTGAACCCGTTGCCCTTGGCGCCACCCGGCCCGCCATCCAGCGTGAAGGTGTACAGCGGCTTGCCGTCCAGCGTCACCTGCCGGGTGTTGTCCGGCCGCTGCAACACCGCCAGGCTGCCGGTGACACCGGTGCCGGCGCTGGGTGTCACCCCGGCCGGTACGGTCAGCGGGATCCAGAACCGGGTGCAGGCGTCCTGGCAGTGGATCGTGCCGCCGGTCTCCTGATCGGCGAAGTACAGCGTGCGGCCACCCTGGTCGACCAGGGCCGCCCCGACGCCGGCCACGCTGCCCACCGAGACCGTCGACCCGCCGCCGGACCCACCGGCGGACCCGGCGCCGTTCGACCCGCCGGTGGACGGGGTGCCGGAGCAGGCCCCCAGGGCCATCCCGGCGACAACCAGCCCGGCACCGAAGGCTCCAACCGTGTATCGCTTCCCCCATCGCATTCCCGATGCACCTCCACTCATTGATGTCACTTGTTCGGCCGTACGCTCAGCCGGACTCCCGGCCGGGTGATGTCGATGGCGCTGATCTGGTTCGCCGATACCGGAAGCGGATAGCCGACCGTGGCGCTGTGGCCGGTTACCACACAGCTGCCGGCCGGATAGCTTGTCCCGTCGGCGGTCTGCACGGTCATCGCGTACCGGCCGGGTTCGGGCGCGCCGAACAGCGACACCATCACCCACGACGGCGAGCCCTGGTACAGGTACACCCGCCCGACCACGGCGCCGGTCGCGGTGGTGACCTCGGCCGCCTTCGGGTACCGGCCGGCGTTCGCGACCTGCGCCTGCCGGTACCTGTCGGCGAC
>JAFMQQ010000225.1 GCA_017354595.1 Micromonosporaceae bacterium | reverse complement strand
CGCCCGGTCTCGTCCAGCTCCACCGGCTGCCGGCCGGCCAGCGCCTGGCCCGCGTTGGATGCCGTCCGGCCGTGCCGGAGCAGAATGACGGTCGCCACGCGGCAAGGTTACGTGGCGACCGCACGGCGCCGACAAGATCCGCACAACTTCATTGAAGTTGTGGTTATCAGTTCAGCCACAGCCACAACTTCAATGAAGTTGTGGCGCGGGGTCGCGGCGGGTCAGGTCGCGGCGAGGGCGCCGGTGGCGAGCGCGGCGATCAGGACGATGCCCAGCGCCACCCGGTACCAGACGAAGGTGACGATCGAGTGGCGGGCCACCAGCCGGATCAGCCAGGCGATGGCGACGTACCCGACCACGAAGCTGACCAGGGTACCGAGGAACAGCGCCGGTACGCCCACCGTGTTGCCGTGCAGCGCGTCCTTCAGCTCGTACCCGCCGGCGGCGGCGAGGGCCGGGATGCCGAGGAAGAAGGCGAGCCGGGTGGCGGTCACCCGGTCCAGGTCGCGCAGCAGGCCGGCGGAGATCGTGGCACCGGAGCGGGAAACCCCGGGTACCAGCGCGATGCACTGCGCCAGTCCGATCACCAGTGCGTCGCGCCAGTTGACCTGGTCCTCGCCGCGGGTCTTCCTACCCCGGCGCTCGGCGTAGACGATCACCGCGCTCCAGAGGATCAGCGCGAAGGCCACCACCCACAGGCTGCGCAGCGGGCCCTTCACCAGGCCCTGCGCGGCCAGACCGACCACCGCGATGGGCACCGAGCCGAGGATGACGTACCAGCCGAACCGGTAGTCGAAGCCGCGCTGGTCGGCCTTGAACAGGCCGAGCACGAAGCCACGCACGATACGCACGATGTCCTTGAGGAAGTAGATGACCGCGGCGAAGATCGCGCCGACCTGGATCACCGCCGTGAAACCGGTGACCGCGGTGTCGTCGGTCCGCATGCCGAGCAGCTTCTCGGCGATGGTCAGGTGGCCGGTGGAGGAGACCGGCAGCCACTCGGTGACGCCCTCCACGATGCCCAGCAGGTACGCCTTCCACAGTGGCAGGCCGCCGCCGGCGCTACCCATCACGGCAAAGGCGGCGAGCAGGACCAGGCTCAGTTCCAGGTACCCGACGACCAGGCCGGCGGTCGCCACCGCCTCGCCCCGCTGCCGGGTCTGCTTCAGCTGCTTCTTCGCGGTGTGCCCGAAGATGATGCCCAGCGGGCAGAAGAGGAACCCGAAGACCAGTGAGAGGACCGCCATCCGGTTGGTGCCGGTGGGCGCCGTGGACTGGTAAACCCGGCCGGGTGCCCCCGGGCCTGGCGCCCCGAAACCTGGTGCCCCGAAACCTGGTGCCCCCGGACCTGGTGCCCCCGGCGCGGTCCCGGGCCCGGGCCCGGACCCCGGGCGCTGCGATGCTGGCGTCCCGTACAGCGTCATTCCGCCACTCCCGACTTGTCGAAGGCATCCGCGATGGTCCGCAGCGTCTCTACCCCGGACTCCCGGTCAGCCACGAAGAGAGAAACAGAGAGTGTGGTCACGCCGGTCGCGGCGAACCGGCGCATCCCCTCCGCGATCCGGTCCGGCGAGCCGAGCAGGCTGGTCCGGTCGATGAACTCCAGCGGTACCGCCGCGGCGGCGTCCCGCTGGCGCTTGTCCAGGTACAGCTGCTGTACCCGGCGGGCCGCGTCGGCGTACCCCATCCGCACCGCGAGCGCGTTGTAGAAGTTCTGCTCCCGGCTGCCCATCCCGCCGATGTACAGGGCGGCGTACCAGCGCACCAGCTCGGCACAGGCGGCCACGTCCTCGCCGACCACCACCGGTACGGTCGGCACCACGTCGAAGGTCGCCATGTCGGCACCGGCTCGCGCCCGGCCCGCAGCGACCGAGGCGAGTAGCTCGCTCGCGAACTCGGGCGCGAAGAAGATCGCCAGCCAGCCGTCGGCGATCTCGCCGGCCAGCTCCAGGTTCTTCGGCCCGACCGCGGCGAGGTAGATCGGGATCTGCTCTCGGGGCGGGTGGAAGGAGAGCCGCAACGCCCTGCCGCCGCCGCCCGGCAGCCGGTGATACACGCCGTCGTAGGCGACCGGCTTGCGGGAAAGCGCCAGCCGCACCACGTCGACGTACTCCCGGGTCCGGGGCAGCGGGTGGGCGAAGGGTACCCCGTGCCAGCCCTCGGAGACCTGTGGCCCGGAGACGCCCAGCCCGAGCCGGAACCGGCCGCCGGAGAGCGTGTCGATAGTGGCCGCGGTCATCGCGGTCATGGCCGGGGTACGCGCCGGGATCTGCATCACTGCGGAGCCGACGTCGATCCGGCTGGTCTGGCCGGCGATCCAGGCGAGCATGCTCGGCGAGTCGGAGCCGTACGCCTCCGCCGCCCAGACCACCGAGAAGCCGAGCCGGTCGGCCTCCTGTGCGAAGGCGAGGTGGTCGGCGGGCGTGGACCAGGCTGTCTGGTACCCGAGGCTGAGTCCGAGCCGCATCGCTCTCCCTACCGTGTGTCGGCACAGGCTACCCGGCCGCACCGGATGCGGCCTCGGCGGGAGCGCGTGCCTCGCCCGACGAGCGGCGGGGCTCCCGCGGAGCGGGCCAACTCGCCGGTACGTTCAGGTGTCATGCAGCAGCGTCCGCTCGGGCGGGCCGGTCTCCTGGTGTCCCGGCTCGCCCTGGGCACCATGACCTGGGGCCGGGATACCGAGCCGGACGAGGCGGCCGCACAGCTGAAGACCTTCCTGGATGCCGGCGGGAATCTGCTCGACACCGCCGACGTGTACGGCGACGGGGATGCCGAATCGGTGGTCGGCTCGCTGCTGTCCACCGTGGTACCCCGGGAGGAGCTGCTGATCGCGACCAAGGCCGGGCTGCGTCCGGGGCGGGAGCGGCGGCACGACACCTCCCGCGCGCACCTGCTGCGTAGCCTGGACACCTCGCTGCACCGGCTCGGCGTCGAGTACGTGGACCTGTGGCAGGTGCACGGCTGGGACTGCGCCACCCCGGTGGACGAGACGCTGGCGGCGCTCGACTTCGCCGTCGCCTCGGGCCGGGCCCGGTACGTCGGCGTCTCCAACCTCACCGGCTGGCAGACCGGGTACGCCGCCGGCTGGCAGGCCGCCTTCCCCGGCCGCGCGCCGCTGGTCTGCACCCAGGTGGAGTACTCGTTGCTGGAGCGGGGCATCGAGCGCGAGGTGCTGCCCGCCTGCGCGTCGCTTGGCCTGGGCGTGCTGCCCTGGTCGCCGCTCGGGCGCGGGGTGCTGACCGGCAAGTACCGCAACGGCCGGCCGGCGGACTCGCGCGGCGCCTCGCCTGTCTTCGAACGCTTCGTCGCCCCATATCTTGAGCCGCGCAGCTCCGCGATCGTCGAGTCGGTGGTGACCGCAGCCGACGGGTTGGGCGTGGCGCCGCTGGAGGTTGCTCTCGCCTGGGTGCGGGACCGGCCGGGTGTGGTCGCGCCGATCCTCGGTGCGCGTACCGTCGGGCAGCTGCTGGGCGCGCTGCAGGTCGAGGAGATCGCCCTGCCCGGGCCGATCCGGGCGGCGCTGGACGACGTCTCCGCGACGGTCGCCGGTTACCCCGAGCGGCAGGGTTGATACGACTATTGGGGAGGAGCAGTATCCAACGCATGGACTACGAATACGCGCCGCTGCGGTTACCAGCAAATGTCGATCGGATCACCGCGACGGCGCAGTTGGCGATCCAGGCGGAGTTCGGGGGCTGGGAGTTGGCCCGGGTCCAGCTTTTCCGCGACGGTACCCGCAAGGTGCTGCTGCGGCGCCGGCTCGGCGCGGCGCCACAGGCGGCCCTCTCCTACTGACCCGCTTGACGCTGACCCGCTCGACGCGCTACTGACCGACCTCGGCCTCGTCGTTCGCCGAATCGTCGGTACCGGTGTAGGGGTGCTCGTCCAGCCGGCCGACCAGCCGCTCCGGCTCGCGCAGCTGGAACGGACCGGAACCATCGGTCTCCTCGTACGCCTCCAGGTCCAGCGGCCGGGTCACCTCGGCCACCGCCACGATGCCGTCGAGCGGTTCCAGCTCCGGCACGTCCAGCGCGCCCAGCGAGCCGTCGCCGGACTGCAGCAGCTCCAGCACCGCCTCGCTGACCGTCTCCACCGGCTCCCCCGGCTCCTCGTCCGCCGCGATCGCACCGGCCCGGGCCGCCTCGGCCACCCGGATCAGCGCGGAGACGCTCGGCACCCGGTAGTCCCGCCGCTGGCGTACCGACACCACGTGCGGGTACGGGTCGTCGGCCGGCTCGCCCTCCTCGTCGATACCGACACCGAACTCGCGATCCGCCTCATCCGGGTCGATCGCGTCCACGTCCCACGGCGTCACCTCGCCGAAGGCGTCCAGCAGCAGCTCGTCGTACTCGTACGAGGCGTTGTTCAGGGACACGTACGCGCGCCACACCTCGTCGTCGTCGATGCGGCCCTCCGCCGCCTTCACGGCCGCAAGGTGCGACCGCGCCGCCTCGACCACCCGCTCCAGGGCGGCGTCGAGCTGTGCGTACCGGTCGTCGGACATGGTCAACCCCCACGGGCTCAGCGATCAGGAAACAGGGCGGTCAGCACCGGCTCAGGAACCGGTCGAGAACTCGCACGCCGAACTCTAGTCCCTCGATCGGCACCCGCTCGTCAATGCCATGGAAGAGCGCTGCGAAGTTGAGATCCGGCGGCAGCCGCAGCGGAGTGAAGCCGAAACAGCGGATGCCGATACCCGTGAATGCCTTCGCGTCGGTACCCGCGGAGAGCATGTACGGCACCGTCTGCGCCGCCGGGTCCACCTCGCGCAGCGCCGCGCCCATCGCCTCGACCAGTGGACCGTCGAAGCCGGTCTCGATGCCGGGCTGCCGCTGGATGTACTCGATCTCCACCTCCGGGCCGACCAGCTCCTGCAACTGCGCCAGGAAGGAGTCGGTGTGCCCGGGCAGGGTGCGGCAGTCGATGGTGGCGCTGGCCCGGCTGGGGATGACGTTGTCCTTGTACCCGGCGGCCAGGCGGGTCGGGTTTGCAGTGTTGCGGATGGTGGCCGCGACCATGTTCGAGATCGGACCCAGCTTCGCGATCGCCAGCTCCGGGTCGGCCGGATCCAGGTCGATCCCCAGCAGCCCGGCCAGGCGTTCGAGGAAGCTGCGTACGGTCGGCGAGACCTCGACCGGGAAGCGGTGCCGGCCGACCCGGGCCACCGCCTCGGCGAGCGCCGTCACCGCGTTGTCATCGTGGATCATCGATCCGTGTCCGGGCCGGCCGCGGGTGCTCAGGCGCAGCCAGTCGACCCCCTTCTCGGCGGTGTGGATCGGGTACAGCCGCAGCTGCTCGCTGATGGTGTAGGAGAAGCCGCCGACCTCGCCGATCGCCTCGGTACAGCCATCGAAGAGGTCCCGGTGCTCGCGGGCCAGGTACCAGGCACCGTAGTCGCCCCCGGCCTCCTCGTCCGCGGTGAAGCAGAGCACCAGGTCGCGCGGTGGACGTACGCCGCGGCGGCGCCAGTCGCGCACCACGGCGAGCAGCATCGCGTCGAAGTCCTTCATGTCGATCGCGCCGCGACCCCACAGGTACCCGTCCCGGATCTCGCCGGCGAATGGCGGTACCGACCACTCGTCGGCCTGCGCCGGTACCACGTCCAGGTGGCCGTGCAGCAGCAGCGCGCCACGGGACGGATCGGTGCCCTCGAACCGGGACACCACGCTGGTCCGCCCGGGCGCCGACTCGCGGATCTCCACCTGGAGGCCGACCTCGGTGAGCTTGCCCGCCACGTATTCGGCGGCGACCCGCTCCCCGGCGCTGCTGTCCAGGTCCCCGGTGTTGGTGGTGTCGATCCGCAGCAGGTCGCGGCACAGCTCGAGGACCTCGTCGTTCATGCCACCTTCCTACCAGGTGGCGACCCGGCGGTCGCCGGTACCGGCC
>JAFMQQ010000882.1 GCA_017354595.1 Micromonosporaceae bacterium | reverse complement strand
GGCGGACCCTGGCTCAGGCAGGCCGGGCGCAGGCAGGCCGGGCCCCGGTGCGCCGGACCCGGGTGCGCCGGGTTCAGGCACGCCGGACCCGGGTGCGGCGGAAGCGTCGCGGTGCTGCACACCGCAAACGGTAGCGATCGCAGCGCCCCGGCACGTCGGCGTCGGGAGGTCGGCACCGGTACGCCGCCGGGCGTAGCCGCCGGTGGGCCGGTACGCCCGGCGGGTGATCGGCGAAGCCGTCGCCGGTGCGACGACGGCGACACGGGCCGGAGCCACCCTGGGATACAGACGGTTTCACAGCCCGAGGAGGCACACGATGTCGACACAACCGGAGAACGCCGACCCCCGGCGGGTACGCGCCTCGGACCCCGAGCGCGAGGAGGTCGTCGCGATGCTCCGCGCGGCGGTCGCCGAGGGCCGGCTGAGCCTGGAGGAGGGCGACGAGCGGATGGCCAAGGCGTACGCGGCGAAGTACCGCGAGGAACTCGGCCCCCTCACCGCCGACCTGCCCGACGGTGGCCGGGAGGCGCTGTGGCGCACGCCGGAGGCGCTGCATGCGATGCGCCGTCGGCTCCGGCTGCACGGTGTCAGCGTGGTCGCGGTAGCCGGGGCGCTGGTCGCCCTCTGGATACTCTCCGGCGCGCACTTCTTCTGGCCGCTGATCCCACTGATCATCCTGGGGCTCAGCCTGCGCCGGCACTTCTGGATGGCGCGGCACGCCGGCCGCTGGGGTGGTCCCTGGGGCGGGGGTCCTTGGGGTGGCGGTCCGTGGGGACGTGGGCCATGGGGCCGCGGTCCGTGGGGTCCGAGCCGATAGGCTGCGGCCCGGCAAGCCACTGTGGACGGTCGGACCGGGCAAAACCGGACGACACGTCCACAGTGGACATGCTCGCATCGGCGCACTCCAGCTGAGACAGTGGCCGCCATGATGGGGCCCTCACACGCGCTCTCCGGCGCCGCCACCTGGCTGGTCGGCTCGCTGGCACTCAGCCACTTCGCGAATTACCACCAGTCCCCGGTCTCGCTCGCGGTGGGTACCGCGATGTGTGCCGGCGGTGCGCTCCTGCCCGACCTGGACCTCTCCGGCCGGGTGACCCGTGACGAGGGCGGAGCGACCGTCGCGCACACCTTCGGCGTGGTCTCGCTCTTCCTCGCCGAGTGCATCGAGAAGCTCTCGCTGGGCATCTACGACCTGACCCGGATGCGCGACGATCCGCACCGGGACAACGGCCACCGCACGTTCACCCACACCCTGCCGTTCAACATCGGCGTCGGGTACGGCGTCTTCGAGCTCTGCCTGCACTTCGGCAAGCCGGCGGTGATCGGGGTGCTGTTCTTCACCTTCGCCATGGCGCTGCGCGGGCTGTTCCAGTCGTGGTCCAAGCGGGCCGGCTGGGTGATCGTCACCCTGGTCGCCGCGGCCGGTGCGTGGGGCGCCTTCGAACGGCTGGCGGCTGGGCGCGGGTACCCGGTGCTGGGCATCGCGCTGGGCGTGGGGGGCCTGGTCCACCTGCTCGGCGACATGGTCACCAGCCACGGCTGCCCGGTGCTGTGGCCGCTGCCGACCGGACGCCGGATGTGGCGCTGCATCGGCGTACCCGATGCGATCGCGGTCAAGGTGGGCGGCAAGGTCGAGCGGCTGGTGGTACGCCCGGTCTTCGCGGTCGCCTCGGTGTTGGCGACCGCCGCGCTGTGGGTACCCGGCCTGTGGCACCGGTACCGTATCGGAGCCTGACTATCGGAGGATCGGCTGGATCCGGATGGACACCCGGCCGTCAGCTACCGTTTATCCACCGTTACCTGCGCGATATCAACAGGACTCGCCCCGTAGTCCACAGGTGTTATCCACAGGCTGCGGAAAACTCACGGCAGCGCCGGTACCTCGTACTCCGCGCCGTCCGCCACGTCCTCGCACCCGACCGCGACCACCTCGCCGGCGCGCGCCGTCAGGTACGCCCGGGCCCCCAC
>JAFMQQ010000224.1 GCA_017354595.1 Micromonosporaceae bacterium | reverse complement strand
GGGGCGGCGCTGGCGACCGTGGTCGGGGCCACGATGGCGACGGCGACAGCCGACGCGAGCACGCTGAACACCAGCCTTCGCGCAAAGCGCAAGACGGCGACTCCTTCTTCCGTGAAGGCCCGATCCATTGGGCCTTCGCCGCCTACCGAGTTAGCTGACGGGTTCGGGCGGGAAGAAAGCGCCCTACCGCTTGCGCGGATTCACCCCAGACACGGTGGGTCCCCGGTTCGCTTGGTCACCGCTGGATGCGATGGCCGCTGCGATTCGGCGGCGCTGGTCGTGCCGTTCGGGTGAACGGCTGCCTGGCGACCAGCCGACCCACCGTAACCCTTTTGGTCAAGGCCCGGGAAGTGACGGCGGCAAATGCACCGAATGTGAGGGAAGCCGGATACGCTCGCCTGAGTGTCCGAAGAGGAAGATGCGATCGAGGTCGACGGAGACGGCGACCAGGTCACCCTTGCCGGGGATGGGGCCGGGTAGCGGTACCCGGATGGCGAGCGTGCCGGGCGGTGGCGGGTGACCGGCATTCGGCTCGTACGCCGGCGAGAGACCGTACCGTGTGCGCGTGGTGGCGGCTCGGGTCCGCTGGCCGGCCGGCCGGACCAGAGTCTCGGTCAGGGCTCCCGGCGTCACCGGCTCCAGCTGGCTGTCGGCCGGTGCGACGGGTACCGCGCCGATGTCGAGTTGGGCGAGCACCTCATTGCCGAGGTGCTCGACATGAACCACCCGGCCACGCAGCGTCGTACCGGTCTGTTCCGGCGCGCCGGCCGGCTCCGGTACCACGGTCAGCGCCTCCGGCCGGATGCCCAGCGTCAGCCGCGAGGTGTGGTACGCCGCCAGGGCGGCGGCGCGCGGATCCCCGGCCGGTACCCGCAGCACCTGGTCGCCCAGGTCGATCACGGCGCCCTGTTCCGGGCCCGCGTACACGGCCACCGCGAACAGCCGCGCCGGTGGCGTACCGACGAATGCGGCGACGAACACCCGCTGCGGGTCGGCGTACACCTGCCACGGCGGGCCGATCTGCTGCACCCGGCCGCGGCGCAGCACCACGATCCGGTCGGCCATGGTCATCGCTTCGGTCTGGTCATGCGTCACGTACAGCGTCGCGACGCCGAGCCCGCGGGCGATCGAGACGATCTCGCCACGCAGCTCCGCCCGTACCGCGGCGTCCACATTGGAGAGTGGTTCGTCGAGCAGGAAGACGGCCGGGCGCCGGACCACCGCCCGGGCCATGGCGACGCGCTGCCGCTGCCCGCCGGAGAGCTGCTCCGGCCGGTGGTTCAGCAGGTGTTCGACGCCGACCAACCGGGCGATCGCGGCCACCCGCCTGGTGACCTCGGCATGGTCGGAGATCTCGTGATGCAGCGGGAAACCGATGTTCTCGGCGACGCTGAGGTGCGGGTACAGGGCGAAGTCCTGGAAGACCATGGCGACCTGGCGGTCGTGCGCCGGTACCTGGTCCACCAGCCGGCCACCGAGGCGGATGTGTCCGGCGGTTGGGTCGTCCAGCCCGGCGACCAGCCGCAGGATCGTGGTCTTTCCGCAGCCGGTCGGTCCGAGCAGGACGACGAACTCGCCCTCGGCCACCTCAAGGTCGATGCCGTCGACCGCGATCGGCCCGCCCGGGTACTCCTTGCGTACCCCTTCCAGGCTGATCGCCGACATCCTGACCCCTCGCTCGCGACTGCGGGTGTGCTGACGCAGCACGCCTCGCGCTCGCATACATCTATAGGACGACCGCTGTTGGTCGCGGCGCAAGACACGAGATCGTTACTGTGGACAGTTGTGAAGCTCAAGCTGGACCTGCACGAAATTTACAACCGTGGCTACGATATCGACCGGGCGCTACGGGCGGTCATCGACGAGGCGGTCGCGAAGAAGGCCACCCTGGTCGAGATCATCCCGGGCAAGGGATCGGGTCAGCTGAAGAAGCGGGTGCTGCGGTTCCTCGATCAGAAAGAGATCAAGGCCCTCTACCACCGGGTAGAGAAGGATTCGCAAAACTTCGGCCGGCTCTTCGTCCACTTTAGATGGAAGTAGGGCCTGCACTCGTCCTGACCGGCGTGGTATCCAGACGTGCACCGACGCCCAAACGCCAGCCGAGGCATCGACGTAGCATCCTGAGATGCAACGCTGAGACGGCGACGGTCTTGATCCGGCACGACAAACGACACGGCTCGCCATGGTGTGCAGCAATCTATCGAGCGGCGTTTGGGTAGGCGCTGTCGCGTCTCTGCTCGGGCAGGTCAGGAACACCTGGTCTGCCATCCGGGTGACCGGGGCTGGCACAACTGGCTACTCGAGGTGGCCGGTTGACGACACTCCGGTTGTCATGTGGCCACGGCTCGACGAGCGTGGGCGGCGCTTCCCAGGTAAGTCCCAGCTACCCCAAAGGGAGAGGGCTATGGCCCGTTCACCGAGCCGAATCCTGCGCGCCGCCTTCGTCGGGTCGGCCGCGATCGCAACGGCGATCCTCATGCTGCCGGCGGTCGCCTACTCGGCGCCCAGCGGGCCGAGCGCCGCACGCACCACCGCCAACCACAAGGCACCGCCGGCACAGTCGCATCGGCCCACCGGCGAGTTACGCAACCGCAAGCTCCAGCAGCCGCACCACGCCCTACAGGCCAGCCAGACGGCGAACAACGGCAGCAGCGCGCTCGACCTGGTCAACCACGGCGGACCGATCATGCCGTCGACTACAACATTCACCATCTTCTGGCTACCGCCCGGACACAACACGGTCAGCACCAACTACGCCAGCCTGATGAACCGGTACCTGCAGGATGTCGGTGGTTCCCCGCTGTACAACATCCTCACGCAGTATCCGGGCAGCAACGGCAACATCGCCAACTCGTCGACCTTCGGCGGTACCTGGACCGACACGACGGCCTTCCCGGCCGGGCATGACGGGTCGGACGACGCGCACGCGGTGACCGATGGCGACATCCGCGACGAGGTGACCCGGGCGCTGAGCAACAATCCGTCCTGGGGCCCGGCCGACCTGACCAAGATGTACTTCGTCTTCACCGGCAGCGGCGTGGTCACCTGCAAGGGCACCGGCGACTGCTCGGACACCACCTACTGCGCGTACCACAACGCGTTCAACGGAGACACCATCTACGGCTCGATGCCGTACGACGGTGACTCGGGCGGCGGCTGCTACGCCGGCGGTCCCAGCCCGAACAATGACACCGCCGCCGACGCAGAACTATCCTCTTTGGAGCACGAGCACTTCGAGGCGGTCAACGACCCGCACCTCAATGCCTGGTTCAACAGCAACGGCGACGAGATCGGCGACATCTGCAACCGGGACATGGGTACCCGCGACTCGACCGGTGCCAACCTGTACCTCAACGGGCACCCGTACGAGATCCAGCGCGAGTACAGCAATGCCGACAGCGCATGCGTCAAGTCGTTCGGTGCCACCTCCAAGGTGGCGCTCTCCGGCTCGCTCGACTTCGGTACCGTGCCGCGTGGCTCCAGCGCCACCCGCAGCGTCACGGTGTCGAACACCGGTACCGCGACACTGGACGTGCTCGACGTGGCGATGGACTCCGGCAGCGACCCGGCCTTCTCCGTGCTGCCCAACCCGGGCACCCCGCAGTCGCTGGCACCGGGTTCCAGCATCGACTACACGGTCAAGTTCGCGCCACCCGGCAACGCGGCCAGCGGCACCCGCAACGGGACGCTCAAGGTGACCACCACCGACCTGCTCGCCGGAGTCAGCACCTTACCGGCGACCGGCAAGGTGGGCGCGCCGACCATCACCGTCTCGCCCGCGATCCTCGACTTCGGTACCGTGCCGAGGGGTACCGCGGCGCACCTGACCGTCACCGTGCACAACAACGGGGACGGTGACCTCACCGTCAACGGACTCAGCTTCACCGGCGACCCCGGGTTCTCGATCGAGCCGCAACCCGGTACCCCGCAGACGGTACCGCCCGGGTCCACTGTGGACTTCACTGCCACATTCACCAGCCCGGCGAACTCCGGTGCCCAGACGAGCAACGCCATCCTGCACGTCGCCTCCGACGATCCCGGTACACCGGACCTGCAGGTACCCGCGACCGCCTCGATCGGCGCGCCGCACGCGGTGCTTTCGCCCGGGCCGCTCTCCTTCCCGGACACCTGCCGCAACACCACTTCGAGCCTGACCGAGACGGTGACCAACAACGGTACGGCCGACCTGACCGTCACCGCAGTGACCGTCACCGGCCCGGACGCGTCCAGCTTCACCGTGCTGAACGCTCCACCGCCGGCGACCGTCATCCACCCGGGCAGCAGCTTCGCCTACACGGTGGCCTTCACACCGACCAGCGGTGGCGCCAAGACGGCGACGCTGACCGTCTCCAGCGACGACCCGGACAACCCACAGCTCAGCGCCCAACTCTCCGGAGTGGCGGCGGTTCCGGCGATCACCCTGGGCAGCAGCGCGATCAGCTACGGCGGCCTCGCCGTCGACAACCGCACCGCGCCGCACGCGCAGTTCGTACCGCTGCCGGTCTTCAACGAGAGCGACTGCGACCTGACCATCTCGTCGCTGGTGGTCACCGGGGCCGACTTCAGCCTCGCCGCCCCACCGGGTACACCCTTCGTCATCGGCAAACACAACTCGATCACATTGAGCGTCGGGTTCGACCCGACGGTCGGCGGCGGGCGTACCGGCTCGCTGGCGATCAGCAGCGACGACCCGGCGAACCCGACGGTCACCGTCGCACTCTCCGGCCCCGGGCTGCTGCCCGCGATCGGCACCTCGAGTGACACCATCTTCTTCCCGCCGACCGTGGTCGAACCGGTCGCCGGAGGGCTGGGCGGCAGTACCGCCAACCTGACGGTGACAAACACCGGCCAGGCCGAGTTGATTGTGGACTCGCTGAACACCAGCGGTGCGCCGTACTTCGCGCCGGGCGCGTCCTCGCCACCGAACCGGTACGCGCCCAGCGATGGATTCGTCGAACCCATCACGTTCCACCCGAGTGGCGCACCGGCCAGGAAAGTCACCGGTACATTCACCATCGCCGACAACGGCGACCCGGCCGGTGGTGCGTCCAAGACCGTCAACCTGTGCGGCGAGGCGGTCGGCCGCGGGATCCGGGTGCTCGTGGTGGACAACACCGGCGCGGTGGTGCCCAACGTCGCCAAGCTCCACCTGCAACTGCACAAGTCGGCGACCAACCTGAGCATCAGCCTGAAGGACCTGGGGGTCACCACGGTGGCACCGCCCACCTCCTGCCAGACCTTCAGCTACCAGTACGAGAACCAGGACCTGCCGGCCACGGACACGGTGAACCAGCAGGGCTCCTACTACACCCTCGACGTGACGGCGGGCGGCAAGTCGACCACGGTCACGTTCACCCTCGGTACCGCCGAGTTCCAGACCCTAGTGCTTACGGTCAAGTAGTGCTTACGGTCAAGTAGGTTCGTCCCACCGGCCCGGGCAATCTCGCCCGGGCCGGTGGAACGCCTCCGGCGTGGCCCACGTCCAACTGGGGTGGCGATGCGGATCTGGAGAGTCGCCGGTGCGGCACTGCTGGCACTGGCCATGGTGAGTTGCGGCGCCCAGGGCTCCGGCGGGGCCGGGTCGGTGAGCGTCGATGAGAAGGACAACGGGCACACGGTACGGGTACCGGTCGGCGCTACGGTCACCCTGGTGCTGCACAACACCTACTGGCGGCTGAGTCCGGTACCGGCCGGCGGGGTGCTCCGGGCGACCGCCGAGCCCCGGTACTCCGCGCCACCCCCCGGCAAGGGCTGCGTACCCGGGGGTGGCTGCGGTACGGTCACCGCCTCCTTCTCGGCGGACCGGGCGGGTGCGGCGACGGTGGTCGCCACCCGGACCAGCTGCGGTGAGGCCCGCGGCTGCTCGCCCGACCAGGCGAGGTACGCGGTGGT
>JAFMQQ010000881.1 GCA_017354595.1 Micromonosporaceae bacterium | reverse complement strand
CCGGTCTTCGATCTGCCCGGCCGCGGAGCGCATCGCACCGGCGAGCGAGCGTAGCGCGGCCTCGGTCCACCGGTATGTCGGCAAGGTGACGTTGAGATAAGCCAGATCCCGGCCGGCGCGATCCCGGATCGCGGCGGTGATTCCGCACCACTCCTCCTGGTGCTCCATGTAGTTGGTCGCGATACCGCTGCGGGCACACTCCTTCAGCTCGTCGCGCAGCTGGGCCGGATCGGTCACCGTGTACCGGGTCGGTGTCGCCAGTGGACCCGTCAAGTACTGCTCGCGCTCGTCGTCCGGCAGCGAGGCGAGGTACAGCTTGCCGACCGAGCCGCAGTGCAGCGGGATCTGCAGGCCGGCCAGGTCGACCTGGACCGGGCTGGCCGGCCGCGCCTCATCCAGCACCACCAGCCGCCCAGCCGCGGAGACTTCGAGGAAGGCGGTACCGCCGGTCCGCGCGGCGAGTTGTTCCAGCACCGGGCGGGCCCGGCGTACCAGAGAAGAAGCGTTGCTGGCCAACGAGACCCGGACCGCGCCGTAGGCGACCGTGTACCGGCCGCTGTCCGGGTCCCGCTCCACCAGGTCGAAGTGTTCGAGCGTGCTGAGCAGCCGCCAGGCCGTACCGCGGTTGATCCCGGCGCGCTGCGCCAGCTCGGACGCGGTGGGCGGTACCGCCGCCGCGGCGACCTCCTCCAGCAGCAACAGCGCCCGCTCAACGGCCTGGACACGATCGGCCACCGGTTATCACCGCCGCCTTCCGCTGGTCGATGATCGCTGTTATCGTGCAACAACTGTCGCACGATAGCAGCACCTGCGGGCGGGCTGGTGAGAGCATGCGGATCTCAGGAGTTCGCAGCCGCCTGGTCGAATTCCCGCTCGGCGCGCCGTTCCGCCCCGCGTGGGGTCGGGGCCGGGTCCAGTCGACGCTCGTCATGGTGCTCTTCGAGGTGGGTACCGACGAGGGGCTGGTCGGGCTCGGCGCGGCGCATGGCGGGCTGGAGGCGGCGGTCGCCATCGACCGCTTCATCACACCGCACCTGATCGGTCAGGACCCGACCCGGATCGAGTGGCTGGGCAGCATGCTCCGCGATGCCGAGATCCTCGGCCCGCCGCCGTACTGTATGGAGATCCCGCTCTGGGACCTGCTGGGCAAGGCGGCCGGCCTACCGGTGTACCGGCTGTGGGGCGGTACCGGCCTGCCGGTCCGCGCCTACTGCTCCACCGGCGAACTGCGCCCACCGCATGAGCGCGCCGCGGACGTGGCGCGACTGGTCGAACAGGGATTCACTGCCGTCAAGCTCCGCTTCCACCATGACGATCCGCGCGACGACCTGGCGGTCGCCGAGGCGGTCCGGAGCAAGGTGGGCGACCGGATCGAGCTGATGGTCGACGCCAACCAGGCCGGCGCCGACCCGGGCGTGGCCGGGCACCGGGTGTGGCACCGGCGGACGGCGCTGTGGGTGGCCCGCGAACTGGAGCGGCTGGGCGCGGTGTGGCTGGAGGAGCCGCTGCCCCGGCACGACCACGCGGGCCTGGCCTGGCTTCGCGACCGGCTGGAGACACTCAAACTCGCCGGCGGTGAGGACGACCACGGGCTGCCCGCGTTCCGGCTGCTGCTGGAGCGGGGCTGCTTCGACATCCTGCAACCGGATGCGGTGAAGTCGGAGACCGCCTCGGCGATCCGGCACCTGGCCGCCTTCGCCGACCTGGCCGGCGTCGAGGTGGTACCGCACACCTGGGGCAACGGTCTCGGGTTGCTGGTACACGCGCACCTGGCCGCCTCGCTGCCCAACTGCGGCTACCTCGAGTACCCGCACGACCCGCCGAGCGGGCTGGTCGCCGCGGCCCGCGACCAGATGCTCGCGCAGCCGATCGCGATCGGGCCCGACGGTTGCGTGGCGGTACCGGAACGGCCCGGATTCGGCTTCGTCATTGACGAGGAGCGGGTCGCCGCGCACACCGTACACACCATCG
>JAFMQQ010000223.1 GCA_017354595.1 Micromonosporaceae bacterium | reverse complement strand
CTGGATGTCTCCAGCCAACGGGTGCTGGTCGAACTGCTGCGCGAGATGCTGCACCGCAAGCTGGTGGGCGGCATCATCTTCGTCACCCACGATCTGCCGGTGCTGCGCACCGTGGCCGACCGGATCGCCATCATGTACGCCGGCCAGATCGTCGAGATCGGACCCACCGAGCAGCTGATCAACCGGGCCCGGCACCCGTACACCGGCGCGCTGCTCGCCTCGGTGCTGGTACCGGAGCCGCAGATCCGTACCCGCCGCATCACCGGCATCCGTGGCGCGCCGCCCGACCTGGCCGAGCCGCCACCCGGGTGCCGGTTCCACCCGCGGTGCAGCCTCGCCATGGACATCTGCCGCACGTCGCAGCCGCCGGTGGTCGGCGACCAGACGCATCACTCCACCTGCTGGTGGGCCAAGGACCACCCGGGCGAGCCGGTAGGGACGCAGCTATGACGGTCAGTACCGAGGCAGCCGGCGCGGTCGGCACCAGCACCGCGGACGAGACACTGTTGCGTGTGGACGGTCTGACCCGGATCTTCGGTCGCGGCGCGAACGCGGTGCGGGCCGTTGACGGCGTGACGTTCGAGTTGCAGCGCGGGCACGTCAGTACGGTGGTGGGGGAGAGCGGCAGCGGCAAGTCCACGCTGGCCCGGATGATCCTGCGGCTGCTGGACGCGAGCGCGGGCACCATCACCGTGGAAGGGCGGGACGTCACCCGGCTGCGCGGCGCCTCGCTCAAGGCGTACTGGCGCGAGGTGCAGGCCGTGTTCCAGGATCCGTTCAGCGCCTTCAACCAGTTCTTCACGGTACGCCGCCTGATGCTGCGCTCGGCCGACCTGTTGCATGGCGTATCGCGGGACGAGGTGCACCAGCGGATGTCCGATTCGCTGGAGCAGGTGGGCATGCGCGCCAAGGACATCCTCGACAAGTATCCGCACCAGCTCTCCGGCGGCCAGCGGCAGCGGGTGATGATCGCGCGGGCGTTGATGGTCCGGCCCACGTTGCTGATCGCGGACGAGGCGACCTCGATGCTGGACGCCTCGTTGCGGGCGAACATCCTCAACGTGCTGACCGACCTCAAGGCGGCCGGCGGACTGACGATCCTGTTCATCACCCACGACATCGGCCAGGCCTGCTACATCAGCGACCGGCTGCTGGTGATGAAGGAGGGCAGGCTGGTCGAGACGGGGCCGGCGGAGCAGGTGATCTTCTCCCCGCGCGAGGAGTACACCCGGCACCTGCTCGCCGACGTACCGCGCCTGCACGACTGAGGCACGCGTGGTCCCGGCGGCCAGCGCGGTATCCGGAGCACCGGTGCGGCGGTCAGCGGGGGAGGCCGGCGAGTACCTCGGTCAGGTTCTCGGCCGGGCAGGGCTCGGCGATGTACCAGCCCTGCGCGCTGTCACAACCCAGTGCGGTGAGCCGCTCCACCTGGGTCGGTGTCTCCACACCCTCCGCGGTCACGGTGAGGTCGATCGCGTGGGCCAGCCGTACCAGTGCGTCCACGATGCGTTCGTCGATGCCGGCGGGTTGGCTCGGCTGGCGCAGGCCCTCGATCAGCGGCTGTGGCAGCTTCAGCGCGTCAACCGGCAGGCTGGGCAGGTAGGCCAGGTTGGAGTAGCCGGTGCCGAAGTCGTCGATGGCGACCCGTACGCCCATTGTGGACAGTGAGCGCAGCGCCTGCAGCGGCGCGCCGGAGGTCTCCATCACGGCGCTCTCGGTCAACTCCAGCTGCAGCCGGGACGGCTTGAGCCCGGTCGCCGTGAGGATCTGTTCGACATCGCCGACCAGCGACGGCTCGTGGGTCTGGCCGGCGGCCACATTGACGCTGATGTACAGGTCCCGCTCCGGGAACCGGTCCCGCCAACCAGCCGCCTCCTCGCACGCCTGGCGCAGCACCAGTCGCCCCAGCGGCACGATCAGGCCGGTCTCCTCGGCGAGGCCGATGAACCGGTCCGGGCTCAACAGGCCCAACTGCGGATGGTGCCAGCGAACCAGCGCCTCAGCGCCGCACAGCACCCCACCCGGCAGGTCCACGATCGGCTGGTACACCAACGAGAACTCGCCCCGTTCCAGCGCGTCGGGCAGCGCCGCCGCCAGCTCGTACCGGGCCACCTCCGCGGCCACCGCGGACGCGTCGTACCGCGCCCAGCGCCCGCGACCCGCGGCCTTGGCGCGGTACACGGTGAGGTCCGCGGCCTTGAGGATCTCCGGGAGCTTCGCGTCCCGGGCCGGCGTCCGGACCAGTCCCACGCTCGCCGTCACCCGCAGCCGGTTCGGGCCGACACTGACCGGCGCGGCGAACGTGGCCAGTACCGCCTCGCCGAGGTCCACCAGCTGCTGCTCCCCCGGTACCCGGTCGGCCAGGATGACGAACTCGTCGCCGCCCATCCGCGCGGCGAGGTACCCGCGCCGCTGCGCGCACCGGCGCAGCCGGTCGGCGACCGCGATCAGCAGCTGGTCGCCGACATCGTGGCCGAGCCGGTCGTTGATCCGCTTGAAGCCATCGAGGTCGATGTAGCAGATGCCGATCTGGTTGGCGTCGCCGGCACCGGAGCCCGGGCCGGTACCGCCACCCGCCGCGGCGACCAGGTCGGCGAGGTGCTCGGCGAACAGGGTCCGGTTCGCCAGACCGGTGAGCGGGTCGTGCAGGGCCTGGTGCCGCAGCCGGTTCTGCAGGTTGTGCCGCTCGGTGATGTCGTCCATGATCGCCACGAAGAACTGTGGCCTGCCCTGCTCGTCGCGGATCAGCGAGATGGCCAGGTCGGTCCAGAGCACCGAACCGTCCTTGCGGTAGTGCGCCTTCTCCAGCCGCAGGTGGTCCTCTTCGCCGCGGGCCAGCCGGCGGTAGCTGGCGGGTAGGTCCGGCGGGTCGGTCGGGTGTGCGAAGTCGGGGGCGGCCCGGCCGCGGATCTCCTCCTGGGTGTACCCGAGCATGTCGGCCATCGCCTGGTTCACCTCGAGCAACCGCCCGTCCCGGTCGGCGATGCTGAAACCGACCGCGGCACCGGAGAAGATGGCCCGGAAGCGGGCCTCGCTCTGCCTGGCGGCCAGCGCGCTGCTGGCGTTGCTGCGCACGATCGACCGTGCCACCCGCTCCTGCTCCGCCAGGGTGACGGCGCGCAGGGCCTGGGCGTAGCCGGCGGCGACCGCGGCCTGTACCCGGGCCGAGTTGGATCCGGGTGGCAGCCAGGCGTGCAGCACACCGAGCGTGGCTTCGAGTGCGGCCGGGTCGGTCAGGTGCATCTCGACCAGGGCCGCGCCGACCCGCCGCGCCGGTTCCAGGTCGGCCGCGGTGGCACGGGCCACGCTCGCCGGGCCCGCCACGCTCGCCGGGCCTGGCAGGCCGGCCACCGTTGCCAGATCGGCCTCGGTCGCCAGATCGGCGGCTGGTACCAGGTTGGTGGCCAGTACCCGCAGCAGCCGCTCCAGTTCGGCCAGGTCGATGGTCAGGCAGCCGGTGCCGTGCAGGGCGAGTGCCCAGTCGTGGGCCAGGGCGCCGGCCCAGGATCCCTCCGGGCCGGCGCCCGGAGCGACGGTGGCTGGCTTGGTCATCGGGGACCGATCCTCAGACCCGGATGGTTCCGTCGGCGCGGTGGGCGGTACCGGCGTGAATGCGTCCGATGCCGGCGTAGATCCCGATCCGGTCCGGATCGTCGAGCCGCTCGTCCGGGTCGGTTCGCCAGAGCGGCAGCGGTACCAGACCGGGCTCGACCAGCGTCGTACCGTCGAAGAATCGGAGAATCTCGTGCTGCGGTCGAGGATGCCTGGCGGCGGCCGTACCGGTGCCCGACCGGGTGGCGTGCGAGACGAGTAGGTAGCCGCCGGTGACGAGGCGGTCGCGCAGTGCGGCGACAAGGCCGACCGGGTCGTCCTCATCGGGCAGCAGATGCAGTACGCCGGCGAAGAGCAGGGCGACCGGCCGGGTGAAATCGATCAGGTCGAGCCAGGTGACCGCGGCGGCGATACTCTCCGGGTCGCGCAGGTCGGCGCGGACGATGGCGGCCCGGTCGTCGCCTTCGAGGATCGCCTGGCCATGCGCGACCGTGACCGGATCGATGTCGACATAGACCACAGTGGACTCAGGTAGCACCCGACGGGCTGTCTCGTGTGGACTGCCGACCGTCGGTACCCCGGAACCGATGTCGAGGAACTGGTGGACACCCTGGCCGGCGAGGAAGCGTACCGCCCGGCGGAGGAAGACGCGGTGCGAGCGGACCCGGTCGGTCACGGCCGGGCAGGCCAGGACGAGTTCATCGGCGAGCGCGCGATCCACCGCGAAGTTGTGGGCGCCACCGAGGAGGTAGTCCTGCACCCGCGCGGTACTCGGCCGCGTAACGTCGATGAGCGTCGGCGCGTAGCCTGGTTCCATCGCCTCTCTTCCCCCTGGCGGTCCAACCTACCCGCCCCGTTAATCAATGACACCTGAGCGCAGGGGCAGGATTCAGCGTCGCGCAGTCACAGTTCGGGCACAGTCGCGGGCGCCAGAACCCACCGTGGCGGTGCCGCGTCCAAGCGTCATGCGTCGTAGCTCTGTTACCGTCCGGTCGCCGTCGTGGTGCCGGCCGGCTGTGCGAGCCCACGGGCGAGCCGCGGGTCCATAGTGGAGCGACGCGCGGTTACTGCCCGCGAGACATTCAATGCGCTGAGCTACAGCGACCCACCCGGGTGGCCGGTGACCGGTACCTCCACCAGTCGCGGTCCGTCCAGTGTGGACGACTCGGCGACCAGCTCGGCGAGTTCGGCACAGCCGGCCGGGCGCACCACCGGTACCCCGAAGAAGGCGCCCGCCCCGCGCCAGTCCAGCGCCGGTTCCCGCAGGTCCAGCCCGACGTAGCGGCGCAATTGAGTGGAGCGGCTCTTGTTGCGGTCCAGGGTGTCCTTCAGCGTCCGGTACTCGCCGTTGTTGATCACGACGAAGGTCACCGGTATCCGGTGGTGCGCGGCGGTCCACAGCGCCTGCAGGCCGAAGGTGGCGCAGCCGTCGCCGACCACGGCGACGACCGGCCGGTCCGGCGCGCCCATCCGGGTACCGATCGCCGCGCCGATACCCCAACCCAGCCCGCCGCCGATGGCGTGCCGGTACGAGCCTGGCCGGTCCTGGCGCAGCACCCGGCGCAGCAGCATGCCGGCGGTGATCCCCTCCTCGATCACCACCGCGCCGGCGGGCAGCGCGGTGGCGATCGCGTGCACCGCCGCCAGCGGATCCATCGGGCCCGGGCCCCACCGCTTCCGCGCGCTGGCATCGATCTCGTCCCGCGCCGCGCGGGTCGCCGCACCAAGCTCGCGGCCGCGCCGCTGCGCGTCGGGTACCTTGCCGCGCAGCCGGTCGGCCAGAGCGTGCAGGCTGGCCGGCAGGGCGCCGTAGAGCGCGACCTCGACCGGGAAGTTGCGGCCCAGCTGCGCGGGGTCACTGTCCATCTGCACCACCCGCACCCCGTCCGGTACCGGCCGGTCGGGGGTGTAGTGGTGGGCCGGGAAGGCGTGGGTACCGACGACGAAGGCCACGTCGTGCTCGGCGAGCAGGGCGCGGACCGCGGCCGTGGTGGGCAGCGGCATGCCGTGGTACAGGGGATGGTTGCCGGGGAAGTTGATCCCGTCCGCCATCGGCTGGTGGTACACGGCGGCGCCCAGCGCCTCGGCGACCGCCACCAGCTCTTCGACCGCATTCTCCCGCCCCACCCCGTCGCCGGCGATGAGCACCGGCCGCTGCGCGCCGGCCAGCACCTGCGCCGCGGCCGGGATCCCGTCGGCGACTCCGGGCGTCACCGGCGCCGAGCGGGCCGGTACGTCCACAATGGACTCCTCGGCGAGCAGGTCCATCGGGATCGAGACGAAGACCGGGCCGGCCGGCGCCCGTACCGCCTCGGCGAAGGCCCGCCGCATCAGCACCGGAAGGTCCC
>JAFMQQ010000880.1 GCA_017354595.1 Micromonosporaceae bacterium | reverse complement strand
GGCGAGCGAGTCGCTGGCGCAGACGAACGCGGTGGGCGGATCGGCGTGCGCCAGCATGGCCGCCGCCGCGCGCGCGCCGCGGTCGACTCCGTCCGGGGTACCGACGCAGAGCCCGGCCGGGTCGAGCCCGGCCTCGGTCATCGCCCGTACCCAGCCATCGCGGCGGTCGTCACCGACCCCGGAACCGGCCGGCCAGCCGACGAAGCCGATCCGCCGGTGTCCGGCGGCGAGCAGGTGCCGGGTCGCCTGCGCGGTACCCGCGGCGCCATCCACGTCCACCCACGAGTGGGTGGTCTCCGCCCCCCATGGCCGGCCGAAGGTGACGAAGGGGATCCGGTGCTGCGCGAGCCAGGCCGTCCGGATGTCGCCGTGGTGGGTGCTGGTCAGCACGAACGCGTCCAGTTCATAGGCGGCGAGCAGTTCCTCGTACGCCGCCACCTCACTGGTGTCGTCCTGGGCGGTGTAGAGCATGACGCGGTACCCGGCGACCGAGGCGCTCTCGGTCAGCCCGTGCAGGAACCGGTCGAGTACCGAGCCGTTGATGCCGTCCCGGGACGGCTCGATCCGCACCGCGATCAGTTGCGACCGGCCGGTGCGCATCTGCCGGGCCGCCTGGTTCGCCCGGTACCCGAGCGCCTCGATGGATGCCAGTACTCTGGCCCGGGTCTCCTCCCGGACCAGATGCGGGGCGTTGATGACGTTCGACACCGTTTGGCGTGACACGCGGGCATGGCGGGCTACGGTGGCGATTGTTGCCTTGCTTCGCATGTGAGCCGTCCGGTGGGCCTTGATCGTTCAAGAGGGAGTAGGCGATGATTTGATCGTTCAAGTTGCGGGGGTGTTCCGAACTTCTCACCGAAGGGCTGGCGTGTCAAGTGGAGCCGAACCTTCAACCGTTGTTGCACGACCTGGTCACCACCGCCTGCGCGCCGACCTGCGCGCTCTCCGGGCGGGACGGGCAGATCCGGGCGACCGGTGTGCACGGCGTGTTCCGGGCCGACCTGCGGGTGCTCGCGAGCGCATTGGTGGCGGTGGATGGGCGGGAGCCGGACCCGATCGGGTACGCGCCGGAGGGGCCCGGTAGCGCGCGCTTCGTCGGCCTCGCCCGCAACCTGGGCGACCCGGGACCGGATCCCACCGTACGGCTGGACCGGCTGCGCCGGATGCGGCCGGACGGGATGCTGGAGGAGATCCGGATCCGTTCCACCGCGGAGGCGAGCGTCGCCTTCACCCTCACCATCGACATCGCCTGCGACCTCGCCCCGATCGAGGCGGTCAAGTCGGGTGGGACCGCCGCGCCGCGGCAACCACAGCCGGTACCCGATGGGCTGCGCTGGTCCTGGGTGGACGGTTCGGTCACGGTGACCGGCGATGCCGCTTCGGTCGAGGTGGCCGCCGCCCGGCTGGCCTGGGCGGTGCGGCTGGCACCGGGGGAGTCCGCGACGCTTCGCTGGCGGGTACGGGTCGCCGACCGCAGCGCCATGGTCGCCGCGCCGACCGGCCCGGTGGAGTGGGCCCGGCCGGCGGTCACGGCGGACGACCGCCGGCTGGTACGCCTGCTCGGCCAGGCACTGGACGACCTGGAGACGCTTCGACTCGTCCCGGCCGAGGCTGCCTCCACAGTGGAGAGTGGCCGCGATACCTTCCTCGGCGCCGGAGTGCCGTGGTTTCTCACCCTCTTCGGCCGGGACAGCATCTGGGCGGCGCGGATGATGCTGCCGCTGGGTACCGAGCTCGCCGCCGGTACCCTCCGGCTGCTCGCCGCCCGGCAGGGGCGCGCGGTCGACCGGAACACCGGCGAGGCGCCGGGCAAGATCATGCACGAGCTGCGCCGGCACCGGTTGGTGCTGAGCGGGCAGAACATCGCGCTGCCGGCGACGTACTTCGGCACCGTCGATGCGACTCCACTGTGGATCAGCCTGCTGCACGACGCCTGGCGCTGGGGCATGCCCGCTGAACAGGTGGCGTCGCTG
>JAFMQQ010000222.1 GCA_017354595.1 Micromonosporaceae bacterium | reverse complement strand
TTGGACAGGCCGGCGTACAGGAAGGTGACGCCGAGGAAGGCCCGCAGCGGAAGCAGTACCCAGGCCGCCTGGCCGAGGCGGGGATCCCGCCTCAGCCGCTGCCACCCGGTCAGGGGTGGAGACGGCGGCGCAGCCGGGGCCCGGCCGGACTTCTTCGCTGGGTTTGCGCGCTTCGCGGGGGGCATGGACAGCCTTCCGGTTGGTCGGATCGATGATGGGCCCGCCTAGTCTGCGTCGGATTCCTGAGCCAATTCTGAGAGCCGGCCTGGCGGCCGGATCGTTCAATTCGCCCACCGGGCCGCCGTCACGGGATGCATGATACGACGAGGGGATCTGCATGATCAGGTTGCGGCGACTCGGCCAGCACCGGTCCGAAGTCCATGGCTGCCCAGTGCACGGCTTCACCGTCTGCGCTGGTGACGGCGAACTCGCCGGGCGGTGATGGTGGACTGGGCCGGTTGGGCGTTGTTCGGGGTGGTGGCGACGGTACTGCTGACCTGCATCATGATCGCCGCCCAGATGACCGGGCTCACCCGGCTCGATCTGCCGCTGCTGCTGGGGACGATCGTCACGCCGGATCCGGACCGGGCGCGGGTCGCGGGATTCTTCATCCATCTGGTCATGGGGCAGGTGTACGCACTCGGCTACGCGCTCGTGTTCGCGGTACTGCACCGGGCGACCTGGTGGCTGGGCGCCATATTGGGACTGCTGCACGTCACCATCGCGCTGACGGCGCTGGTACCGCTGCTGGCCGGGGTGAGCCCTCGAATCGCCTCCTACCGCGCCGGACCCGGCTCGCGCGCGGTACTCGAACCGCCGGGACTGCTCGGTCTGAACTACGGCCTGCGGACTCCCGCCGCGACGGTCGCCGCGCATCTGGTCTACGGCATCGCTCTGGGCCTGCTGCTCACACCTGGATGACGGCGACGGTGGCAGACATGGATGACATCACACCGATCGAACAGTACGGCCTCATCGGCGATACCCGGACCGCGGCACTGGTCGCGCCGGACGGGGCGATCGACTGGCTGTGCGTCCCATCCTTCGACGGGGAACCGGTCTTCGCCAGCCTGGTCGGCGGTACCGGCGGGGGCAGGTTCCGGCTCGGGCCCGCCGGTGCGGCCACCGTGGTGGCGCGCCGGTACCGGCCCGAGTCGGCGACCCTCGAAACCGTCTGGGACTGCGCGGGCGGGCGCCTGACACTGACCGACGGGATGGTGGCCGAGGTGGCCGGGCGGCTGCTGCCCACCACGATGCTCGTCCGCCGCCTCCGCGCCACCGGCGCGCCGATCGGGATAACCCTCCACTTCGAGCCCCGGTTCGGCGAGGGTCGTAGATGGCCGCGGACCGAACAGCGCGGCGAGCTGTTGTTCTGCGGTTGGCGGCGGCTCGCGCTCTCGGTGCAGACCACCCCGGCGCTCGCGATCGAGCCGGGCCGGCCGGTGACCGCGGTCGTCTCCCCCGACCGTCCACTCACGACGGTGGTGTGTTTCGCCGAGGGCGAGCCACTTGTACACGCCCCTCCCACCGCGGCCTGGGATGCGCTCGAAGCCGACGAGGCCCGTTGGCGCCAGTGGTGCCGGGAGATCACCGAGGACGTACCCCGGCGTACCGCGGTCGTGCGCAGCCTGCTCACGCTGCGGTTGCTGACCTACTCGCCGACCGGCGCACCGGTCGCGGCCCCCACCACCTCGCTGCCTGAGCAGCTCGGCGGCGTACGCAACTGGGACTACCGGTACGCCTGGCCGCGCGACGCGAGCATCGGCATCGGTGCCTTTCTGGGCGTGGGGAAGAACAACGAGGCTCACCGCTTCATGGCCTGGCTCCTGAACGCCACCCGGCTGGACCGGCCGCGGCTGCCGGTGCTGTTCAACCTGCACGGCCGGCGCCCGCACCCGGACCACCGGGTCGACGGCTGGCCGGGCTACGCGCACAGCCCGCCGGTGCGTACCGGCAACGACGCCGCCAACCAACGCCAGCTCGACGGGTACGGCTGGGTGCTCGATGCGGCCTGGCTGCTGACCGAGGCGGGCTGCCCGCTGTACGCCGAGACATGGCGGGCGATGGCCGGCTTCGCGGATACGGTCGCCAGCCAGTGGCGGGAGACGGACGCGGGCATCTGGGAGGTCCGCGGCGGCGAGAAGCACCATCTCCACTCCAAGCTGATGGCCTGGCTCGCCCTGGATCGCGCGCTGCGTATCGCCGCGGGCCGCCGTACCGCGCCGAGGCGGACCGGCCGGTGGCGGCAGCAGCGCGACGCCATCGCGGCCGATATCCGCGCCCGCGGCTTCGACCGGGACCTGGGCAGCTACACCCGCAGCTACGGATCACGCGATCTCGACGCCGCCCTGCTCATCCTGCCGCTGCTCGGGATCGAGCCGGCGGACTCGCGGCGGATCGAGGGCACCATCAAGGCGATCCGTCGCCTGCTCGGCGCCGGCGGGCCGCTGCTCTACCGGTACCCGCCCGGCGACGATGGGCTGCCGGGTGCTGAAAGCGCCTTCATCGCCTGCTCGTTCTGGCTCGTACAAGCGCTGGCCCGGACCGGACAGCGGGGCGAGGCGCTCAGCCTGTTCGACGAGCTGGTCGACCTGGGCGGCCCGCTCGGCCTCTACCCGGAAGAGATCGATCCGGTCAGCCACCGCGGTCTGGGCAACTTCCCGCAGGCACTCAGCCACGCCACCCTGGTACAGGCCGCTCTCGCGCTACGCGACGCCTACCGACCAGATCCCGCCCACCGGTAGCCGCATCCTTCGCGCGCTGGCCACCCGCCGGGTGCCCGCGTCCACAGTGGACTATCAGTCCGCCGGTCGATGACGATGGCGCAGGGCGGCGGCCGGGTCCACACCGTCCTGCCCGGCGGCGTACAGCAGCAGGGAGTGCGCCTCCTCGGCGCACGCGCCGCAGCCGGCCAGGTGGACCGCCTTCGCGCGCCAGTCACCACCGGCACCCGCCGCACTCTCCGTCTACATCGGACAGATGCGGGTACCGCGCGGGTGCCGGGCCCGCAGCTACCGGACCCGGCACAGCACGTTGCTCAGCTGCAGGCGGTGCCGTTGAGACTGAACCCGGTCGGAGCGGCGGCGTTACCGGTATGAGTGGCCTGGAAGCCGATGGTCGTCGAACCACCCGCCGGTATCGAGGCGTTGTAGCTGAGGTTCGTCGCGGTCACCTGGCCGCTGGTCGGTGAGTAGGTGGCGTTCCATCCCGAGGTGATGGTCTGCCCGGAGGCGAGGGTGAACTTCAGCGACCAGCCGTTGACCGCGGCTGAGCCGTTGTTGGTGACGGTGATGTTGTCGGTCAGGCCGGTGTTCCACGAGCTGACCGAGTTGGTCACCCGGCAGCCACCGCTACCGCCACCGCCATTGGTCGGGCTCGTGCTCGGCCGCGGCGATGCTGGCGTCGTGCCGCCCCCACCCGGGCCTTCGCTGACCGTGAGGTTGGAGCTACCACTGCTCTGGAAGCCTTCGGTGGCAAGGACCTGGTAGTTGAAGCTACCCATCGTCATGCCCAGATTGCGCCAGGCATTGAAGTGGTTGGCGGTGGTGATGGTACCGCCGGTGCGCTTGGACTGCCGGATGCTCCAGTACTGGTCGAATGTCGCGGTACCGATGATGGACGGTTGGTTGACCCGCTGATCCCGGTAGATGTCGTAGGTGCTGCCGTCACTGACGACCGTACCGACATGGGTGGCCTGCGAGCCGGGGTTGAAGCTGCCGTAGTTGTCCAGGATGTAGTACTCGACCAGCGGGTTGGTGGTCCACCCGTACAGCGCCAGGTAGCAGTTGCCGTTGCAGTTCCAGCTGCCGGAGTAGTTCACCGTGTGGCTGGAGCCGGGGTTCCACCCCTTGCCGTCGACGGTGTCGTTGATGTTGCTCCACTGGAGGCTGTAGTTGCCGGCGGCGCCCAGCGTCATGGTGACGTTTCCGCTGTCCTTCCAGAACGTGTAGAAGAAGCCGTTGTGGGTGCCGGTCGAGTTCGAGGTGACCGTCAGGTTGGGGTCGGCGTTGGCGATACCGGCGACCGCCAACGAAGCGGCGGTCAACAGCGCGGCGCACGCGCCACCGATGAGCATCAGCTTCGTCCGCCGGCGGATGCCGGGGACGGGATGTGTTGAGGAGAGATTCATGGACGGGCATCCTTCTCGTGAAGGCCGGGCCGGACGCCGGGCTGTGCGACGCGACTTTGACGGCGTCACACTCGCCAGCGACCGGACGACCAGGCCGTGGCCGCGACCTGGTATCGGCGACCGTTGAGGTCTGTCGATGAGAGCATCCTCGATCCACTGGGTCGGGTTGTCAACAACTTCCGGAACAAACCCGAAAGCCGCGCGCCTGACTCGATCTCCCAGAAAATGAGGTCTGGCCTGCCTATTTAGCCTGGCAAGACCGCGGCCGCCGAGGTATGAAGCCAGCGGGTGCCGCTATCGAGGGCAAGTTCGGAGTCAGCGATACCGAAAGTTTCGGGCCGGGATGACCGCTCCCCGGGCCGGTCACATGCCGGCGGTCGTACCCGGGTGGCCGCCAACCGGGTGACCGGATCGCCCGCCCTGGCCGACCGGGATGAAGGAGGGGCCGACCGCGGGCCGACCTGAGGCCGCAATTCGAGCCGTTCGAGCCAATAGATCTGCGAGTTCAGCGACTGTGATCGACTCTATAGTCTCGATGCGTTCAAATCCGATAGCATCCCCGCCGTGCCAGACGTGGACCTTCGCCCGCACCAACGCCGTGTTCTGGCAGAGATCGCCGGCCACGAGCAGATCAGTCGCAGCGACCTTGGCCGCCGGCTTGACCTTCCGAAGGCCACCCTGAACACGATCGTTCGAGACCTGGTCGAGCGAGGCCTCGTGGTGCACACCGATGCCGTCGCCGCCGGCGGGCGTGGTCGACCCGCCGGGTTCCTGACCTTGGCCGGCCGGCCCACCGGCATCGGTGTACTCGGTTGGTCGTTCGATGCCCTCAAGGTCGTGATAGCGACGCCTGGCGGTCGGGTGCTGGCCGAGCACGCGCACGTCGTCGACAAGAACGAGTTGCGCATCGACACCGCGGCCGAACTTCTCGGTACGGTCGCCGGCCAGGCGGGCTACCACACCACCGATCTGGCTTGCGTGGTGCTCGGCGTACCGGCGCCGTACCAGCGGGGGGTCGGCGCGCCCGCCCGGCGCGACGGGTTCGGTTTCGCACCCTGGTTGCAGACCGATCCGGCGGCGGCACTCGCCGCCGCCACCGGCATCCGCGCGCTGCTCGAGAACGACGCGAACCTCGGCGCGCTCGGCGAGTACGTCTTCGGCGCCGGCCGGGACCGGCACAGCCTCATCTATGTGAAGCTGGCGGAGCACAGCGTCGGCGCCGGGTTGGTCATCAATGGCTGGCTGCACCGGGGGGTCACCGGATTCGCCGGCGAGATAGCGCACCTGCAGATCGATGACGACGGACCGCTGTGCGCCTGTGGCGGCCGGGGCTGCCTGATCCATCGCATCGGGCCGGGCCTGCTCGATGCGGCCCAGCACGCATACGACCAGCCGCTGACGTATCCGCGAATGCTGGCCATGGCGGCCGACGGCGACACCGGCATGGCGCGACTGCTCCACGATCTGGGCCGCAGCGTGGGCCGACCGCTCGCCGACGCATGCACCATGCTCAATCCCGAGGTCATCGTGGTGGACGGCGCCGCCGGTACGGCCGGACGGCACATCATCGCCGGCATCGCCGAAATGATCGACCGGTTCGCCGCGCCACCGGCGGCCGCCGCAGTGACCGTGGTACCCGGCGAGGCGCAGACCGACGCCGACATCCTGGGCGCCGTTGCCCTTGCCCGACACGAGATCGACCTATCAGAGATCGTGAGATGACCTTTGCTGTACCGCGCAGCCAGCTGCGCCAGTGGTATCCCCTTGCCCTCGT
>JAFMQQ010000879.1 GCA_017354595.1 Micromonosporaceae bacterium | reverse complement strand
CGGCGGCTACGCGGAGATAGACGTGGCCGATCTGGACGAAGCGCTACGGATGGCGAAGACATGGCCGGGACGCGGGACGGTGGAGATCCGTCCAGTGGTGACAATGCACTAGCCGCCGACCGGGCGCTGGCCGCGGTCTTCCGCGAGCAGACCGCTGCGCTGACCGCCTCGGTGATGCGCGTCCTGGGCGACTTCGACGCCGCCGAAGAGGTGGTTCAGGACGCGCTGCTGGCGGCATGGCAGCAGTGGCCGGTCGACGGCGTACCGGAGCGGCCGGCGGCGTGGCTGTGGACGGTCGCCCGGCGCAGGGCGGTGGACCTGCTGCGGCGCGATGTGCGCTACCGCGAGAAGCTCGCGGTGCTCGCCGGTTCGCCGCAGCAGCAGCCGGCCGAGCCGGACGAGGACGACCGGCTGCGCCTGGTCTTCACCTGCTGCCATCCGGCCCTGTCGCCGGAGGCCCGGGTGGCGTTGACCCTGCGGACGATCTGCGGCCTGACCACGGCCGAGATCGCCAGCGCCTTCATGGTGTCGGAGGCGGCGATCGGGCAACGGCTCACCCGGGCCCGGCGCAAGATCGCCGCCGCCGGCATACCGTACCGGGTACCCGCCGATGACGAGCTCGGCAGCCGGCTCGGCGACGTACTCGCCGTGATCTACCTGCTGTTCAACGAGGGGTACCTGTGCAGCGCGGGCGACCTTCCGCAGCGGCGGGACCTCTCCGACGACGCGGAGTGGCTGGCCGGGCTGCTGGCCCGGCTGATGCCGGCCGAGCCGGAGGTCCTCGGGCTGCTCGCCCTGATCCGGTTGCACCGGGCTCGCGCCCGGGCCCGCTTCGACAGCGAGGGTCGGCTGGTGCTGCTCCGCGACCAGGACCGTACATTGTGGAACCACGCCGAGATCGCGGCCGCGGGCGACCTGCTGGTGCGCGCCGGCCGGCTGCGCCGGCCCGGGCCGTACCAGCTCCAGGCGGCCATCGTTGCCTGCCACGCCGAGGCACCGACCTGGGAGGGCACCGACTGGCTGCAGATCCTGCTGCTGTACGGCGCCCTGCTGCGGCACCTGCCGTCCGCGGTGATCCGGCTGCACCGGGCGATCGCGCTCGGCCAGGTCATGGGCGCAGCGGCCGCCCTTGACGAGGTCGACACACTCGCCGGCGAGCTCAGCGGCTACCACCTGTTCCACGCCACCAGGGCCGAACTGCTGCGCCGGCTGGGCCGCGCAACGCAGGCGCGCTACGCCGACGAGCAGGCGCTGCGGCTGACCGGCAACCCGGCCGAACGCGCGCTGCTGGAACAGCGGCTGGGCTGAGGCGTCAACCGATCGGCAGCTCGTCGGGGAGCGCGGCTTCGGGCAGCCGGCGCAGGATGCCGTCGACGGTCTGCTCCACCGTCTCGGCAGTGCTGTCCCACCACAGCCCGATCCGGGGTGTCCGCAGCCGCAGTTCCCGGTCGAACGCCTCGACACTCCAGTCGCCGTAGCCCTTCTTGTCGCGGTCGCGCTCGCGGGCGGCCACCGCCTCGGTCCCGGGCGCCAGTACGACCAGATAGCGCGGCCGGGTCGCGACGAGACTCAGGTACGGCACCAGATCGGCGCCGAGGATGATGTCCTGCACCACGGCGGTGAAACCGTGGCTTGCATACTCGTCGGCGACCCGTGCCGAGAGCCGGTACCGCAACCACAGCTGCTCCACCGCCTCCGGCGCCATCTCCGGCGTCATCTCGCGCCGCCCGCAGACCACCATCCGCCGGAAGACATCTCCCCTGACATGCGCCGAGCGGGGCAGGCGCGCGGCCAGCGCCTGAGCCACCGTGGACTTGCCGGCGGCCATGATCCCGGTCAGCACGACAACTGCGGGTCCGATCGCTGGCATGGGGCCTCCAATGGTTATCGTGGCCGGAGCGTGAGCGGCGAAGGACTGAGCGGGTGCCACATCCCGCCGGTGGGATACCGAGCACGCGGGCTACGGTCAGCCGG
>JAFMQQ010000878.1 GCA_017354595.1 Micromonosporaceae bacterium | reverse complement strand
TCAGCTGGTGATGACGATCTCGTCGCCGGGGTAGAGCTTCTCTTTCCCGTCGCTGCTGGTGATCACCATCATCGGTACGCCCTCGGGGATGTCCAGCTCGTGGCGCTCGGTCGGGGTGGGCATCCGGGCGGTGGCCCGCTCACCCTTGGCCAGCTTGACGATCCTGCCCTCGCCCTTGCCCCGGACGAAGGTGCCGTGCCCTTGACGCACTTCGATGAGCCCCTCGCCGCGCAGCAGGCCGAGCGCCTTGCGGATCGTTTCGCGCGCCATGCCGTACTCGTCCTTGAGGTCCTTCTCGGAGGGCAGCTTGTCGCCCACCCTGAGCTCGCCCGAATTGATCCGGGTCCGGAGTACGGCGGCGAGGCGCTTGTACCGGGCGCCTTCGGGGTCCGCGGAGATCATGAAGACGACTGTATGCATGGTCATGTGGACGCCGGGCTGCAAATACGTCTAGTCGTCTAGTAATGCTTCACCCGCTATGGACTTTACGTCTAGACGTCCGTATGGTGATGCCTCAGGCGCGGCATCCGAGGCCCGATTCGCACCCGCGCCGCCGGACGGGGTGGGTGGCGCCATGAGGGGACAGCCCACCCCGTCCTCCCCCAAACCCAGGAGAGGATGTCGATGGTTTCTCGACGCACCGCGCTGATGACCGCGGCGGCGGTCGCCACCACCCCGATCGGCGTGGCCGGGTGCGGCGGCGGCAGGCCGAGCACCGGCGCGAACCAGCCCGACCGGCCCGCCAAGGTCGGCTACGTCACCGGCTTCGGTACCTTCGGCCGGGAGGCGTACGCCTGGGTGGCCAAGGACAAGGGCTACTTCGCCGACGCCGGTATCGAGGTCACCATCGTGCCCGGGGCCGCCGGCGAGGCCAACCTCAACCTGCTCCGCGCCGGCCGGGCCGACTTCGCCGTCATCGACTACTCCGGCGCCGTGGTACGGGCCGGCACCGGCAAGTTCCACGACATGCGTTGCGTCGCCGCACTCGCCGAGCAGACCCAGGTCGCCATCATGGGCATGGCCGACCGCGGCATCCGCAACCCGGCCGACCTGGCCGGCAGGAAGATCGGGCAGGCGCCCGGCGCGGTACCGAAGACCCTCTTCCCCGCCTATGCCAGGCTGGCCGGCTTCGACCCGACCCGGGTGCAGTGGCTGGAGGCGTTGACCACCGCCCAGTTGCCCGCGGCGCTGGCCGCCGGCCGGGTCGATGCGATCGGCCAGTTCCCGATGGGCCTGCCCGCCGTCCAGGCCGCGGCCGGCAAGCGCCCGGTGACCGTGCTGCCGTACAGCCGTTACATCACCGACCTGTACGGCAACGTGCTCATCACCAGCACCAGGTTGCTGGACCGCGACCCCGGCCTGGTCTCCCGGTTCGCCACCGCGCTGTTGAAGGGCCTGACCTATGCGGTGCAGAACCCGGACGAGTCGGGACGGATCATGCAGCGGTACGTCCCCACCACCAAGGCAGAGATCGCCGCACAGGAACTCACCATCCTCGCCCAGTACGTCTCCGCGAACGCCGGCACCCGGCTGGGGAACTTCGACAAGGCAAAGGTGGCCCGCGGCATCGCCCTGATCCGGTCCCTCGGGCTGATCCCCGACGGCTTCGACCCGAGCGAGATCGTCGACCCGGCCCGGCTCTAGCCAGCATCACGGATGCCGGTACACCACCAGCGAGGCGAGGCCGGGGCCGGCGTGCGCCCCGGCCGCGGCGCCGATCTCGGTCAGGTGGCAACCGGCCAGCCGGTCCCCCAGCCGCACCGCGATCTGCTCCGCCAGCAGCGCCCCGCGCGCCGGTGCGTCCAGGTGGTGTACCGCCACGTCCACAGTGGACGCATCGCCCGCCGCTTCCACCCCGAGGTCGACCAGGCGGGCCAGCGCCCGGCTCGCGGTACGCACCTTCTCGCGTACCACGATCTCGCCGTCCAACATGTGCAGGATCGGCTTGACCGACAGCGCCGTCCCGAACAGCGCCT
>JAFMQQ010000877.1 GCA_017354595.1 Micromonosporaceae bacterium | reverse complement strand
GTCCGGGCGGCCGGCGCGCAACGCGAGCCGGACCAGGTAGGCGGCGCCCAGCGGCTCCTCGGTGAGCAGGCCCGGTTCCTCGGCCAACCGGTCGTACCGCGACAGGAACGCGGTCACCGCCTCCTCCGGCCGCCCGCGGCCGTCCTGAACAAAGGCCCAGCCCCGGCTGGGTTGCGCGGACAGGCGCCTGCTCCGGCGCTGCGACCGGCGCAGGTAGGCCTGCGCCTCGGCCATCTGGCGCTGGCTGACGGCCAGCCAGATCCGGATCGACACCAGCAACTCCGACAGCGCCCAGGCCTCCAGCTGGGTGGCGACCCGCAGCCCGCTCTCGGCCTCGACGACCGCCTCCTCCAGCCGCCCGGTGGCGAGCAGCAGCTGCGCCTGGTAGCCGTGAATCACCGGCAATGACCATGCCGTTCCCAGTTCCTGCGTCTCCCGCTTGCCCTGCGCGAGGACCGCCTGCGCCTCGTCGAACTGATCCACGCTGATCAGTGCCCGCCCCAGCCAGGCCCGCGGATGCCGCAGTCGCGCGTCGCCGCCGGCCTCGTCGGCCCGCTGGACCGCGGCACGCGCCAGCGCCACGCTCTGGGTCAGCTGACCGCGCCACCGCGCCACCACGCTGCGGGCGGCACCGCCGAAGACGACGGCCGAGGAGTCCCCGGCTGCGTCGCCGAGGTCCATGGCTGCCCGGGCCGCCGGCTCGGCGGCGGCGAGATCGCTGGTGTACAGCAGCCCGTGCGCCTGTACCGCGTGCAGCCGGGCGCGCATCGCCGGCGGTACGCCCGGCCGCTCGAGTGCGCGTTCCGCCTGGTGTACCACCACGGAATCGCGCCCCGAATGCTTGAGGGTCTCGCTGAGCCCGACGAGGATCGCGGCCTCGGCGGCCGGGTCGAGGTTCTCCTTCAGCGCCGCCTCGCTCGCTGCGAGCGCTTCGGCGAGGCGGCCGGCGGCGGCGAGCATCCGGATCCGGTCCGCTATCAGGTCCGGCCGGTCGCCGTGCGGTACCGGCGTCAGGTCCAGGATCTTGCTAAGCAGGTCAGCTGCCACGCCGGGGGCGACACTCATCACCTCCTTGACGGCGTCGCGCAACTGGCCGAGCGCGGCCAGATCGCCCTTGCGCGCGTACCGGGTCACGTGCCCGGCCACCTCGGCGGCCGGCCGGCCCTCGCCCTGCAGTACCCGTACCGCCTCGCGGTGCAGCGCCCGCCGGGTCGCCCGGCTCAACGCCCGGTACACCGCTTCGCGCAGCAGATCGTGCCGGAAGCCCAGATCATCGTCGACCTCAACGAGGACACCGGCGGATACGCCCTCCCGAGCGGCCCCGATGGCCTCCGGCACCGGCAGCCCGGTCAGTGCCGCGACCTCGTGCACGGTGAACGGGCGCCCGAGTATCGCGCCCGCGTCGAGGACCTGCCGGGCCGCCGGTGAATGGTCACCGAGCCGCCGGTCCACCGCCGCGACGAAGTCGGCCGGCAGTTCGCCGCCGGTGATTGTGGCCGTACCGGCGGACAGCTGGATGCGCTCCTCCCCCCGCAGTGCGTTGAGCAACTCCTCGATCAGGAACGGATTTCCGCCGCCGCGGTCGATGAGGGCCAGCAGGTTGGGGTCGGGCAGGGCGCCGAGCAGATGCGTGCACAGCTGGCTGACGGCCGGTCTGGCGAGCGGTTCAAGGCGCAGCCGGCGCGCGTGTTCGAGGGCCGGCCAGTCCAGGGCCGCCGTGCGGCGGGCGCCGGTACGCCGAGCCAGCAACCAGCAGACCGGTACCGTCGCCACCGCGGGGATGAGGGTGTTCAGCGCGAGCACGGTCAGCTCGTCGGCCCACTGCACATCGTCGAGCGCTATGAGCAACGGCTGGTGACGCGCGAATGCCTCGATGTTCTCCCGTATCTCGTCGATGAGCCAGAAGCGCGCGGCGTCGAGCGCCAGCTCCGGGTCGGGTACCGGCGGTGCGCCCAGAACCGGCGGCTGGCCGTGGCGT
>JAFMQQ010000876.1 GCA_017354595.1 Micromonosporaceae bacterium | reverse complement strand
CCGTCGTGCAGCGCCTTGGCGATCGGGTTGCAGCCGGCGGACTGGGCACCGAAGATGCGCCACGGGCTGGCCGCCACCAGGCCCACCTCGACCAGCTCGCTGAACGCCTTGTCCACCTTGGTCAGCAGCTCCCCGCTGGCCATCGGGATGACCACCTGCTCCGGCAGCCGCCAGCCGAGCTGCTCGGCGATCTCGTACCCGAGCGTCTTGGAACCCTCGGCGTAGAACGGCCGCACATTCACGTTGACAAATGCGGTCTTTTCGAACTCGTCGGTCTCGGTCAGCTCGGAGCAGAGCCGGTTGACATCGTCGTACGAGCCCTCGACCGCGACCACATCCTGGCCGTACGCGGCGGTGGGGATCACCTTGCCGGACTCCAGATCGGCCGGGATGAATACCACGGATGGGATGCCGGCGCGCGCCGAGTGGGCCGCGACCGAGTTCGCCAGGTTGCCGGTGGACGCGCAGGCGAACCGGGTGAAGCCGAAGCCCTTGGCCGCGGTCAGCGCGACGGAGACCACCCGGTCCTTGAAGGAGTGCGTCGGGTTCGCCGAGTCGTCTTTGACCCAGAGCCCGCCGGTGATACCCAGTTCCGCGGCGAGCGCGCCGGCGCGCACCAGCGGGGTCAGGCCTGGATCCATGGTGACTCTGGTCTCGGGCAGCTGACCCACCGGCAGCAGGCCGGCGTACCGCCAGATGCTCTTCGGCCCGGCCGCGATCTGCTCCCGGGTGACCCGGCGCAGCGCGTCGATGTCGTATCCCACCTCGAGCGGACCGAAGCACTCGTAACAGGCGTGCTGCGGGGCGAGCGGGTACTGCGCGCCACAGGCGCGACAGGCAAGGTGGGTGGCGGGTGTGGTGACAGTGGACGCGTCGGATGTCGGTTGCGCGCGTGTAGCGCGCCAGCGGCCTGACGTCATAGAGGCCTTCCTCTCATCTTCCCGGTGGCTCCTGCGACGCCTGCGGAGCAGGACGATCAGCAGTGTCCGGACGGAGTTGGCACCTGCCGCGCGCGGCCTCATCGTCGAGTCGATCACGGTGGTTGCCGGGGCTTCATCGGGCCGTTCCCTCTGCCCCTCTGGATGAGGTATTCAGTTGTACGGCGAGCATACCCGATGCCGCCCGCCCTCCTTGATCAAGGGTGGCGTCAGGATCAATGGTGGCTTCAGCTGACGATGTCCTTGCGCAGGAAGCGCCACCAGGCCAGGGCGAAAAGGACGGTCCCGTAGACCAGTGCCGAGATGGCGCCCTTGACCAGATCGTCGGTCTGCACCGGGTTGGAGATCAGCCCCAGCCAGGCGTCCGAGTAGTGGGTGGGAAGCAGCGCCCGGAGCGAGCCGAGCGCGGTGATCTGGTCCAGGATGTTGGAGAGGATGAAGACCAGTACCGCGCCGCCGACCGCGCCCAGTGGCGCGTCGGTGGAGACCGAGAAGAGGAAGGCCAACCCGGCCACCACGATCTGGGTCACCGCCAGGTACCCGAGGATCGCGAGCAGCCGCACCAGGCCGGTACCGGCCGGCACGTCGCCGGCGACCGTCGAGCGCAGCGGATGCCAGCCGTACCGGGCGGTGCCGGCCAGCAGCGCGACGCCGGTCAGCAGCAGCATCCCCACCGCGCTGGTCACCAGCGCGACCAGAACCTTGTTGCCGAGCAGCCGGGCCCGCGGTACCGGCGCCGCGAGCAGGTACCGCAGCGAGCCCCACTGCGCGTCGCTGGCGACCGTGTCACCGAAGAACAGGGCGACCACGACCACCAGCAGGAACCCGGAGGAGACCAGCAGGGTGAAGAGGGCGAAGTTCAACCCGCCCGAGGTGGCCACCCGTACCAGGGAGGAGAACTGACCGTTGCGGTCGTTGTTCGAGCCGGAGTTGCCGCCCAGTTCGAAGGCGACCAGCACGATCAGCGGCAGTACCACCAGGAAGCCCAGGGCCAGCTGGGTGCGGCGCCGGGTCAGCTGGCGTCGCATCTCGGTGCCGAA
>JAFMQQ010000875.1 GCA_017354595.1 Micromonosporaceae bacterium | reverse complement strand
CACCAGCCGGCGCCGACCAGCTTCCGGGTCTTCGCCGACCCGGCCGGGCACCCGTTCTGCCTCTGCGCGGCCTGACCGGCATGGCGGAGGAGAAGCAGAAGCCCGAGCCGACCCCGCCGGAACCGGTCGACGATCTGGTCGCGACCAGCCACACGCTGGTCGCGTCGGGGCGCGAACTGCGGTACACCGCCCGCGCCGGGCGGGTGGTGCTGCGGCGGGAGATCCACGATGACGACAAGGCGTTCAGTGGTCACCTGCCCAAGGCGGAGGTCTTCCTCACCGCGTACACATTGGACGATGCCGACCCGCGCGGCCGGCCGGTGACCTTCGCCTTCAACGGCGGCCCCGGCTCGTCCAGCGTGTGGCTGCATCTCGGCCTGCTCGGCCCACGCCGGGTGCTCGCCGGCGACGCGGGTGCCCCGGTCCCCCCGCCGTACCAGCTGGCCGACAACGGGCAGAGCCTGCTCGCCCACTCCGACCTGGTCTTCATCGACCCGGTCTCGACCGGATACTCGCGCGCGCTGACCGGCGAGAAGCCGGCCGACTACCACGGCTACACCGGGGATGTCGAGTCGGTCGCCGAGATCATCCGGCTGTGGACCTCGCGCAGCGGTCGCTGGCTCTCGCCGAAATACCTGTGCGGCGAGTCGTACGGCACGTTCCGCGCGGTCGCCGTCGCCAAGCACCTGCACGAGCGGTTCGGCATGTACCTCAACGGCCTGATTCTCATCTCGTCGATACTCAACATCGGTGAGGCCGAGTTCGACGATCAGAACGACGTCGCCTACCCGCTATACCTGCCGACCTACGCGGCGATAGCGAACTATCACGGCCGGCACGGCGACCGGCCACTGGCCGAGGTGCTCGCCGAAGCAGAGGCGTACGCCGCCCGCGACTACCCGTGGGTCCTCTCCCGGGGTACCCGTCTGTCTACAGTGGAGCGGACCGAAGCGGCGGCACGGCTGGCGCAGCTGACCGGCCTTTCCGCCGACTACCTGGACCGGGTGGAGCTGCGGGTGGAGCACATCCGGTTCTTCACCGAGCTGCTGCGCTCGCGGCGGCGTACGGTCGGCCGGCTGGACGGCCGGTTCCTGGGCTGGGAGACCGACTACGGGGTGGAACGGTGGCGCGACGACCCCGCGATGCAGGCGATCCTCGGCCCGTACACCGCCGCGATCAACCACTACCTGCGCGCCGAACTGCGCTACTCCAGCGACCTACCGTATGAGGCGCTCAGCGACGTGATGCCGTGGTCGTTCAAGGAGTTCGAAGGCCGGCACGCGAGCGTGGCGGATCTGCTCGGCCGGGTGTTGCGCGGCAACCCGCACCTGCGGGTCTACGTGGCGTGCGGATACTACGACGGCGCCACGCCCTACTTCGCCGCCGAACACACCTTCGCCCACCTGCGGATCCCGGAGGAACTCCACGGCAACATCGAGTTCCATTACTTCGAGGCCGGCCACATGATGTACGTGCACGAGCCGAGCCGGCTGGCCCAGTCGACCCAGCTCGGCGACTTCGTCAGCCGGTGACACTCTGGGTCGGAGCCGCTCAACCAGCCGGTTCGTCCAGGTCCTGGATCTTGTTGGCGGTGGCGGCCCGGCGGACCCAGGCCTTGAGCTGGTCAAGGTCACGGCAGGAGGCGATGCGTTCCCGGTCCTGCACGGGTACCTCGACACCCCGGGCGTCGAGCACCGCCAGCACGGCGTCGGCCTCGCCTTCAGCCTTGCCTTCAGCCTTGCCATCGCCGTAGTAACGGCGGGCGAAGACGCTCTTGTACTCGTGGGTCGTGGTGGTCATGAACTCCTCCATGCGGTTGCGGGCCGCCTGTGGCAGCACCGCGAACACCAGGTAAGGGTACAGGTCGGCATGATCTTGATCGACGACGCTGAGCGCGGTCAGCAGCGCCTCGAAGACCGGGTCGGGATCGGGTCGCGAACCGTGCGCCATTGCCGACAGCACCGCCAGATGCGGGCTG
>JAFMQQ010000034.1 GCA_017354595.1 Micromonosporaceae bacterium | reverse complement strand
GCCGAGAGCCTCGGCATGACCGTCCACTTCTACGACACCGCGGACAAGCTGGCGCTGGGCAACGCCCGGCGCTGCGGCAGCCTGGACGAGCTGCTCCAGGTCGCCGACGTGGTCACGCTGCACGTGGACGGCCGGCCCGGCAACAGCGGCCTGTTCGGCGCGCGGCAGTTCGCCCGGATGCGCCCGGGCAGCCTGTTCCTCAACCTCAGCCGCGGTTTCGTGATCGACCAGGTCGCGCTGCGCGAGGCGCTGGACTCGGGGCACCTGGCCGGTGCCGCGGTGGATGTCTTCCCGGACGAGCCGAAGGGGCGCGGCGACGAGTTCCGCTCGCCGCTGCGCGGGCTGCCCAACGTCATCCTCACTCCGCACATCGGCGGCTCGACCGAGGAGGCGCAGGCCGACATCGGCGCCTTCGTGGCGAGCAAGCTCATCCGGTACGTCGACGAGGGCATCACCGCGCTCTCGGTGAACCTGCCGCCGGTGGCGCTACCGCAACGGCCGGGTACCCACCGGCTGGTGCACGTCCACGAGAACGTCCCCGGCGTGCTGGCCGCGGTCAACGGCATCCTGGCCGTGTTCCACGTCAACATCGAGGGGCAGCTGCTGGGCACCCGCGGCGACGTGGGGTACCTGCTCACCGACATCGAGATGGACTACCCGGGCGAGGTGCTGGACCGGCTGCGCGGGATGGATCAGACGATCCGGCTCAGAGTCCTCTCATGAGCGTCCTCTTATGAGTCTTGAGGCGGCGCTGCGGGCGGCCGTCGGCGCCTCGCAGGTGCTGGTCGATCCGGAGCTGCGGGCGCCGTACGAGACGGACTTCACCGGCCGGTTCACCGGTACCGCGCGGTGCGTGGTCCGGCCGGCGGGCACGGCCGAGGTCGCCGAGGTACTCCGTGCCTGTGCGGCCGAGGGTGCGCCGGTGGTGATCCAGGGCGGCAACACCGGACTGGTCGGCGGTGGCGTACCGGCCGGCGGCGAGGTACTGCTGAGCCTGGCCCGCCTGGCTGAGCTGGAACCGGTCGACCAGGCGGCCGGCGCGGTCACCGCCGGTGCCGGGGTGCGCCTGGCCGGACTGCAGGCCCATGCCCGGACGGCCGGGCTCGACTTCGGCGTGGACCTGGCGGCCCGCTCCGCGGCGACGGTGGGCGGTCTGGTCGCCACCAACGCGGGCGGCATTCATGTGCTGCGCCACGGCAGCATGCGCTCGCAGGTGACCGGGGTCGAGGCGGTGCTCGCCGACGGTACGGTGCTGACCCGCCTGGCCGGCCTGGCCAAGGACAACACCGGGTACGACCTGAGCCAGTTGCTGACCGGCAGCGAAGGCACCCTCGCGGTGCTGACCCGGGTACGGCTGCGCCTGGTCCCGCTCGCCGCACAGCTGGCGGTGGCGCTGGTCGGGGTCGCCGGTACCAAGGAGGCGCTGGACCTGCTCGCCGTGGCACGGCAACGGCTGCCTTCCCTGCAGGCGGCGGAGATCTGCTACGCCGACGGGCTGGCGTTGGTCCGCGAACACAACCGGCTGCCGGCCCCGTTTCGCGAGCTGCACCCGGCGTACGCCGTACTGGAGTGCGCCGGCACTTCCCCTGCGGCCTCGGCGGCGGGAAGTGCCTCGGCCGGTACCGACCCGATGGATGAACTGCTCGAGGCGCTCGCCGACGCGCCGGCGGTACTGGACGCCACGGTCGCCGCGGACAGCGCCGGTCGGGCCCGGCTCTGGGCCTACCGCGAGTCGCTGACCGAGGCGGTGAACGCGGCGGGGGTACCGGTGAAGCTGGATGTCTGCGTGCCGCCGGGTGCCCTGCCGGGGGTGGTCGCGGCGCTGCCGGAGACCGTGGCGGGAGTCGAGCCGGCGGCCCGCACCATCGTCTGGGGCCACCTGAACGAAGCGAACCTGCACATCAACGTGCTGGGCGCGCAGCAGCGGGCGGAACAGGTGACCGAGGCGGTGCTGCGGCTGGTCGCCGCGAACGAGGGCAGCATCAGCTCGGAGCACGGTGTGGGCCGGGCCAAGGCGCGCTGGCTCCCGCTGTCCCGCAGCCCGGCGGAGATCGCCGCGATGCGCCGGATCAAGCAGGCGCTGGACCCGGCCGGGCTGCTCAACCCGGGCGTGCTGCTGCCGGCGTAGTCAGCGCATCTTGTCGCGGAAGTACCGGAAATTGGTGACCGCGTCGTCGCCGGAGACGTTCCCCCACGGGTCCTCGGTCACCTTGTCGCCGATCTGTTTGAACAGCCGCGACGCGTAGCTCTGCTGCCTGGCCAGGGAGAAGGCCAGGGCCAGGTTGTTGTGGGCCTGCGGCCAGTCGGGCCGCGGCTGGTAGTTCGGGTGCCAGATCGACATGTTCGCCGCATGGAGCAGTTCCTGGATGACCGCCGGCTGCCGGAAGTACCCTTGCCCCTCCTCCTCCAGGTACTCCCAGTACTCCAGGTGCGCCTGCACGAGCAGGTCGGGCAGCTGGCTACCCGGGCCGGCGCGCCCCGTCGCCTGCCGGGCGAAGGAGAACATCTGCTCGTGCGAGCCGTGCCACTTCTCGCACAGCTCCTGCAGTGCCATGTCATGGGCTCGCATGTGATCCGGGCACCGGGCCACCGCCTCACCGAACCTGCGCATCGTCTCGTCGGTACCGAGGTTCAGGCCGCGGCTGCATCGCATGAACTCGGCCCACGCCGCGACGTTGTCCGGGTCCTTGCCGACCGAGTCGCCCAGCACCTGTTCGGCCATCCTGAGCCGTTCCTTGAACGCGGTACGGTCCTGCTGGCTCGCGCCGCCGGGGCCGTAGCTGGCCGACACCGCCTCCCAGGCCCAGTTGACCAGCCGGGCGCCGTAGACGCAGAGCGCCATCGGGCTCTGGTCCTGCTGCACCACGCCGCCCAGCCAGCGCTCCGAGCCATCGATCTTCGTGATGGCGCAGAGGTAGAAGCTCACGTCCCGCGGGTCGGCGAGGCTAGCCAGAAAGCCGGCCACCGCTGGCCAGTTGCCCGCCAGCGCCATGCTCTGCAACCAGAGGTACCTCTGGTCGCCGAAACTCGGGTCGATCTTTGGCATCGGGTCGCGCCGGAACAGTCCCACCCGCGCAGCGTGCCATTGGTGGGTCGGCGGCACTACCGGCGGAAGTACCCCAACCGGAGTAGCCGGGCGGTCGGCGGGTACTCCGGAAACCATGGTCATGCCGGGGTCGGTACCGCTGTCGCCGGAGCGGCTGGCGTTGCTGGATGGGCACCTGGCCCGCGCCGCCGCGGATCTGCTCGCCCACGACCACCGGCTGCGCGGGGTACCGGTGGATATCCGCTTCGACCGCGGGGTGGCCCACCTGAGCGGGGTGGCCGACCCCGGCCAGCTGGGTCTGCTGCGGGAGTCGGTCGGCCGGCTGGCCGGCGTCCTCGCGATCTGGTCCCGGGTACGGGTCGGCGGGCGCGAGCCGGTCGCCCTCGACCTCGGCTGCGGGGCGACCAAGCAGTACTCCGGCAACATCGGGGTGGACCGGGTGGCGTGCAAGGGGGTGGACGTGCGGGCGGACCTGCGCCACCGGCTGCCGTTGCGTACCGGCGCCGCGGACACCATCTTCGCGGTACACGTGCTGGAGCATCTGGTCGACTTCCTGCCGCTGCTCGCGGAGTGTCACCGGGTACTGCGCCCGGGCGGGACGCTGCACCTGCTCTCGCCGTGGTGGCGGTTCGTCAACGCGGTCGCCGACCCGACGCACATCCGGCTGATCGACGTGCAGACGGTGAAAGGGATCTGCGCGGGTACCGGCGGCGGCCCCCGCTGGTACCCGCTGCACGCCGGTTGCGACGGCGCCAGCGTCTTCGCCGACCTCGCCCCGATCGGCCCGAACGACCCCGGTGCCGACCCGGCCCGGCTGGCCCGCTTCTTCGACTGAAGGCGGTTGGCTGCGCTGTCCACCGGGTACGCACGGCCGGATGGAAGGCAGCCAGGTCGCCCCGGACGGCATCGTCGAACACCCCGCTGCGAGCGACTTCGGCCAGGCCCGCATCCTGCCCACCGATACCCGGTGGTTCCAGCGCGCGGTCTTCTACGAGGTGTTGGTACGCGCGTTCTTCGACTCCAACGCCGACGGTTCCGGCGACCTGCGCGGCCTGATCGCACAGCTTGACTACCTGCACTGGCTCGGCGTGGACTGCCTGTGGCTGCCGCCGTTCTACGACTCACCCCTGCGCGACGGCGGGTACGACATCCGCGACTTCTACAAGGTGCTTCCCGACTACGGCACCGTGGACGACTTCGTCGCGCTGCTGGATGCCGCGCACCGGCGTGGCATCAGAGTCATCACCGACCTGGTGATGAACCACACCTCGGACAGCCACCCCTGGTTCCAGGAGTCCCGGCATGACCCGGCCGGCCGGTACGGCGACTACTACGTCTGGAGCGAGACCGATTCCGGGTACCCGGAGGCGCGGGTCATCTTCGTCGACACGGAGGAGTCGAACTGGACCTTCGACCCGGTACGCCGGCAGTTCTACTGGCACCGCTTCTTCTCCCACCAGCCGGATCTCAACTACGCCAACCCGCAGGTGCAGGAGGAGATGCTCGGTGTGATCCGGTTCTGGCTCGATCTGGGTATCGACGGGTTCCGGTTGGACGCGGTGCCGTACCTGTTCGAGGCGGAAGGCACCAACTGCGAGAACCTGCCCGAGACTCACGAGTTTCTCAAGCGCTGCCGCAAGCTGATCGACGTGGAGTATCCGGGCCGGGTGCTGCTCGCCGAGGCGAACCAGTGGCCGACCGATGTGGTGCAGTATTTCGGCGATCCGGCGGTCGGCGGCGACGAATGCCATATGGCGTTCCACTTTCCGTTGATGCCACGCATCTTCATGGCGGTACGCCGGGAGTCGCGGATCCCGATCTCGGAGATCATGGCCACCACGCCACCGGTACCCCGGACCTGCCAGTGGGGCATCTTCCTGCGCAACCACGACGAGCTGACGCTGGAGATGGTCACCGACGAGGAACGCGACTACATGTACACCGAATACGCCAAGGACCCGCGGATGCGGGCCAACGTCGGGATCCGCCGCCGCCTGGCCGCGCTGCTGGAGAATGACCGCAACCAGTTCGAGTTGTTCACCGCGCTGCTGCTGTCGCTGCCCGGTTCACCGGTCATCTACTACGGCGACGAGATCGGCATGGGCGACAACATCTGGTTGGGCGACCGGGACGGCGTGCGTACCCCGATGCAGTGGACACCGGACCGCAATGCCGGTTTCTCCACCGCCAACCCCGGGCGGCTCTACGTGCCGGTCAACCAGGACCCGGTCTACGGGTACCAGGCGGTGAATGTGGAGGCGCAGCGGGACAACTCCGCGTCGCTGCTGAACTGGACCCGCACCATGCTCGCGGTACGGCGCCGGCACGAGGCGTTCGCCTGCGGTTCGTTCCAGGAACTCGGCGGGTCGAACCCGTCGGTGCTGGCGTTCTCCCGCGAGCTGGGTGACGACGTGGTGTTGTGTGTGAACAACCTGTCCCGCTTCCCGCAGCCGATCGAGCTGAACCTGCAGGCCTGGGCCGGGCGGACCCCGGTCGAGCTGACCGGCCGGGTCGCCTTCCCGCGGGTCGGCCAACTGCCGTACCTGCTGACCCTGCCCGGGCACGCGTTCTACTGGTTCCAACTATCCACTGTGGAGGTTCCGTGAACCTGCCGTGGGACGACTGGCTGGTCCGCCAGCGCTGGTACGCCGGCCGGGGCAGGCAGCTGGCCGGGATCCGGCCGGCGCTGGTCACCCCGCTCGCCGATGACATCGACCACGTGCTGCTCGACGTGGCGTACCAGGACGGCGGTTCGCACCGCTACCAGGTGATCGTGGGTTGGGACCGGAGCCTGGCCGAAGAATTCACCGGTATCGCGACGATCGGCGTCGACGGCGACCGTACCGCCGCCGACGCGCTCTACGATCCGGGTGCGGCGCAGTACCTGCTGGACCTGATCGACCAGCAGTCCACAGTGGACGGCCTGCGGTTCGTACCGGAGCCGGGGCAGCGGATGCCGGGGGCTGAGCCGGGCGCGCCGCGGGGCCCGGCCCGGGTGCTGGAGGGGGAGCAGAGCAACACCAGCGTGGTCTTCGACAGCGCGGCTCTGTTGAAGGTCTTCCGCCGGGTACCGGCCGGGACCAACCCGGACCTGGAGCTGAACCGGGTGCTGCGCCGGGCCGGCTGCCCGAACGTGGCGCCGTTGCTGGGCGCGGTGGAGGGCAGCGCGCCGGGCCCGGACGGCGAACACACGCAGCCGGTGACCCTGGCCATGGTGACGCAGTACGCGCTGAACTCGGCGGACGGCTGGGCGATGGCCACGGCGAGCGTCCGCGACCTGTTCGCCGAGGCGGACCTGCGCGCCGACGAGGTCGGTGGCGACTTCGCCGCGGAGTCGTACCGGCTGGGCGAGGCGGTAGCGGAGGTGCACCGTACCCTCGCCGACCGGCTGGGCGAGGCGGCGCGCCGGCCGCCGGTGGAGGCGATGACCGACCGGCTGGCGGCCGCGGCGGCGGCCGTACCGGAGCTGGCGCCGTACCTGGCCGCGATCTCGGAGGCGTACCGGTCGGCCGGCGCGCACTCGACCGCCGTCCAGCGCATCCACGGGGATCTGCACCTGGGCCAGGTACTGCGCACGCCGGAACACTGGCTGCTGATCGACTTCGAGGGCGAGCCCGGGCAGCCACTGGCCCACCGGCGGGCGCCGGACTCTGCGCTGCGCGACGTGGCCGGCATGCTCCGCTCGTACGAGTACGCCGCCCTCCAGCTGCTGGCGGCTGAGCCGGCCGGGCCGGCCGGCCTGGGCGTGGCAGACGGGTCGGATGAGCAGCTGACCTACCGGGCGCGGGAGTGGATCAGGCGCAACCAGAGCGCCTTCTGCGACGGGTACGCCGCGGTTGCCGGGTGGGATCCGCGCGCGGCCTGGCCGGTGCTGCGGGCGTACCTGCTCGACAAGGCGGTCTACGAAGCCGCCTACGAGGTACGCCACCGGCCGTCCTGGTTGCCGATCCCGATGCGCTCGATCGCCGACCTGTTGCGCGAACCCGCGACCCCGGACGAACCGGCGACCCTGGCCGAACCGCCGACCCCGGTGGGCGAGGGCGCACCAGCGCGGCACACACTGAGCCAATGAGTGACTACCGCTTGGTCAACAGTGGCGCCACCCTGCCGCTGACCGTGCACGAGGCGACCGAGGGCCCGGCCGGCCTCCAGATCGACGACCTGCTCGCCAGAACCGGCAACGTGACCCTCGACGTCGGCTTCGTCAACACGGCCGCGTGTACCTCCGCCATCACCTACATCGACGGAGAGGCGGGCATCCTGCGCTACCGCGGGTACCCGATCGACGTGCTCGCCGAGAACGCCAGCTTCCTGGAGGTCGCGTACCTGCTGATCTACGGCGAGCTGCCGAGCCGGCGCCAGCTGGCCGAGCTGGAGGACCGGGTCAAGCTGCACACGTTGCTGCGCGAGGAGATGCGCCGCTTCTTCGACGGCTTCCCGAGCGACGCGCACCCGATGGCGGTGCTTTCGGCGGCGGTCAGCGCACTCTCCACGTTCTACCAGGACAGCCTCGACCCGTTCGACCGGGAACAGGTCGAGATCTCCACGGTACGGCTGCTGGCGAAGCTGCCCACCATCGCCTCGTACGCGTACAAGCACTCGATCGGCCAGCCGCTGCTCTACCCGGACAACTCACTCTCCTATGTGGAGGATCTGCTGCGGATGACCTTCGGGGTACCGACCACCCGGTACGAGGTCGACCCGCTGCACGCCCGGGTGCTGGATCTGCTCTTCGTGCTGCACGCCGACCACGAGCAGAACTGCTCCACCTCCACCGTCCGGCTGGTCGGTTCGGCGCGGGCGAACCTGTTCGCGTCGGTATCGGCCGGAGTCAACGCTCTCTTCGGGCCGCTGCACGGCGGGGCGAACGAGCAGGTGCTGCAGATGCTCGCCGAGATCCACGCGTCCGGGGATGACGCGGCCGGGTTCGTGCGCAAGGTGAAGGACAAGCGGGCGGGTACCCGGCTGATGGGTTTCGGGCACCGGGTGTACCACAACTACGACCCGCGCGCCGCGATCGTGAAGCGGGCGGCGCAGGACGTGATCGCGGCGATGCCCGAGCCGGACCCGCTGCTGTCCATCGCGATGCATCTGGAGGAGATTGCACTCTCCGACGAATACTTCATCGAGCGCAAGCTGTACCCGAACGTGGATTTCTACACCGGACTGATCTACAAGGCGATCGGGTTCCCGCCGCGGATGTTCACGGTGCTCTTCGCGCTAGGCCGGCTGCCCGGCTGGATCGCACAGTGGCGGGAGATGATCAGCGACCCGAGCACGAAGATCGGCCGGCCGCGACAGGTGTACGTCGGCGCGCCGCAGCGGGAGTTCGTGCCGATCGACCAGCGGTAGCCGCGGTGACTGTGGTAGCGGCGCCGGCGAGGTCGACCACGACGGCGAAGGGTGTCTGCTGGCGCCCCTGACCGAGCGGGTTGTCCGCGAAGGCCGCCTCCAGGCGCGCCCGCGACCGACCCGGGCCGCGGCCGGTCGTGCCTGTGCCGGTCGTGCCTGTGCCGGTCGTGCCTGTGCCGAGCGCATCGGTGCCGAGCACGTTGCGGCCGAGGTCGTTCGCGTCGATGATGACGGTCCCGCCGAACCGGTCCCGGTGCTGCGGCGGTACGGCCGCGCGGACCGCCGCCGAGATGCGGCGGGCGGCGCCGTCCGGGTCGGCCGGTGCCAGCTTCGCCGAGACGTTGGCCGGGTAGGCCGAGTACGGTGTCGGTCCGTCGATCGAGCGCACCCGCGCGCCGGCCACCCGGTAGAACAGTCCGCGCCGGCCGACCGCCTTGCCGGCCAGGCTCACCGCCGAGGCGAGCAGGATACGCGGTAACCCAGCTTCGCCGATGGCCAGGTGCATCGTCGCCGGGTGGCCGAGGCCGATGCCGTATGGCGTGCGTACCACGAACCGGGAGAGCACCCGGGCGGCGAGGCTGGGGTGAAGCTCGTCGATGCGGAAGATGCGCCGCTGTGACACCGCGACCACCTTCTCGCTGACGAACAGGTACCACGTCCCGGCCTCGGCCGCGGTGCGTACCGGTCGGTCGGCCCCGGGTAGGTCGGCGAAGAAGCGAGCCACCCGCGCGGCGGCCAGTGCGGTGATGTCGTCGCCTGGCGCCACCAGGTCCACCTGTAGCGGGAAGCGCGCCCATGCGCCGCCCAGCACCAGAGTCTTGCCCGGATTCGGCTCGAAGTCGGACTTCGTCTGCCCCGTGCTGCCGCTCATCGCCAACTCCTGTCGGATCCAACCCGCGTGGGCCGCGGGTGTTGATTGCGGGGTACACGCCGGACCCGCCGCTCCGGTGGCGGACGGGAATGTGACTGTCACCTCGGGTACCCGGTGCAACCCGACCGGCGGGTGCCCGCTGGCCCTGGCGTCTTGGGCGGGTGGCGTCTTGGGCGGGTGGCGTCTTGGGCGGGTGGCGTCTTGGGCGGGTGGCGTCTTGGGCGGGTGGCGTCTTGGCCGGGTGGCGTCTTGGCCGGGTGTGGTTTCGGCTGGTGTGCTTTCACAGCGGATTCCCAGCCGGCTTCCGGCTTGCAGCCAGCGCGGCCGGCCACGATGAGGCCGTGGTCTGGGGTGGAGGTCTGCGCCGGCGGGGTGGGTCGAGCCGGCGACAGGGCCTGATGTCGGCTGGCCGGCAAGCCTGGGGCGGCGTGCGCCGGCTGGCCGACCAGACGCCGCTGCGGGTCCGGTTGGTGCTCGCGATGGTGGCGGTCCTCGCCGGCACCTTAGTGTTGGTCGGGGCGGCGACCACCTCGGCGCTGCACCGCTACCTGATGGAGCCGGTCGATACCCAGCTGGGCTCGATGTCCGACCAGGCCCGGCCGCAGATCGCGCGGGGCGAGTCGGAGTTCACGATCTCCCGCAGGTCCACCGGCGGCCTGCAGGAGCCGGACCGGTACCTCACCGAGACGCTGGACGCCTCCGGCCAGGCCTACTACTCCGACCCGACACCGCTGCCCGAGGACGCACCAGACCTGCGGTACGCCGATCTATCCACTGTGGACGCGTTTACCGTACCCGCGCTCAACGGCGGTACCCGCTGGCGCGTGCTGAGCATCGCCACGCCCGACAGCCGGCACGTCATCCTGGCGGCCGACCTGTCCCCTGTGGACAGTGTGGTGAGCAAGCTCGTCTTCTTCATGGTGGTGCTGGGTGCGGTCATGCTCGCGCTGGCGGCTGGGACCGCCCTGCTGCTGGTACGGGTGAGCCTGCGTCCACTGGTTGCGATCGAACGGACCACCGGCGCGATCGCCGCCGGCGACCTGTCCCGCCGGGCACCGGAGGCCGGCCCCGGCACCGAGGTGGGCCGGCTCGGGCACGCCTTCAACGTGATGCTGGAGCGGATCGAGCAGGCGTTCGCGGCGCAGGCGGCGAGCGAGGCGGCGGCGCATGACTCCGAGGCGCGCGCGCTGCGCTCGGAGGACCGGATGCGCCGCTTCATCGCCGACGCGTCGCACGAACTGCGCACTCCGCTGACCACCATCCGTGGCTTCGCCGAACTCTACCGGCAGGCCGGTGCGCCACAACCGCCCACGGAATCATCGCCCACAGCGTCATCGCCCACGGCGTCATCGCCCACGGCGTCATCGCCCGCGGCACCACCGGCAGTCCCGGCAAGGGCCACAATGGACAGTGCGGCGATCCTGCGCCGGATCGAGGACGAGGCGGCCCGGATGGGCCTGCTGGTCGAGGATCTGCTGCTGCTGGCCCGGCTGGACCAGCAGCGGCCGCTGGCCGCGGAACCGGTCGACCTGGTGGTACTGGCCGCGGACGCGGTGGAGGCGGCCCGGGTACGGGCACCGGCGCGAAGCGTGGAGCTGGAACTCTCCCGGGCGCCGCTGGTCGTCACCGGCGATGAGGACCGGCTGCGCCAGGTGATCGGGAACCTGCTCGGCAACGCGCTGTCGCACACTCCGCCGCAGGCGCGGGTGACGCTCCGGCTGGCCCGGACGCCGGGGCACGCGATGGTGGAGGTCGCCGATACCGGGCCGGGCCTGACCGCGGAACAGGCGCAGCGGGTGTTCGAGCGCTTCTACCGGGCCGACCCGGCGCGCACCCACCGGGCCGTCCCGGCTCGCGCCGGCGGGGCTGACCTCGCTCGCGACGGGGCTGACCCGGCCCGCGCTGAACGGGGTGGGCCGAAAAGTACCGGCCTCGGCCTCGCGATCGTCGCGGCGATCGTGGCGGCGCATCATGGCGAGGTACAGCTGGAAACCGCTCCGGGCGCGGGCGCGACCTTCCGCGTCCTGCTGCCGCTGGCGCCGCAGCCGCCGCTTGCGGAGCCGACGTTTGCCGAACTGACACCTGCCGAGCCACCGTTTGCCGAACCGGCACTTGCGGAGCCGGGGCTTGCCGAGCCGGGACCAGTCGAGCCGGCGGTGTCGCTGGCGGGCCCGGACTCAGCCGGCTTCGGGGCGCGGGCCGGCGGGTCGCAGGCCGGCCAGGACGATTGAGCGCAGCCGCTGGCGCCAGCCGTACTGGCGCAGCTGAAGATCTTGGCGAGAAAGTGTTGCTATGACAGCACATTCTCTCCAAGATCTGCTGTCTCCATCTGCTATCTCACTCAGGGCGCCGCCGCGAGCCGGTCGAGCCGTTGTGGTTCGGCGATGATGTCGATGGTGTCGATGCGGTCATCGGCAATCGTGAACGTCATGACGGTGACCAGGCGCCCGTGTGGGGTGACCAGGATCGCCGGCGCGCCGTCGACCAGCGCCACGCGGGCGTACCGGGCGCGGTGGCCGAAGGAGAGTGCCTGCCGGGCGACCCGGTCCGCGCCGTGCAGCCGTCGCAGGCTCGCGTCGGGTGCCGCCGTGGCGTCCGCCCGCGCGGTCACGTCCGGGTCGAGCAGGTCGAGCAGCGCGTGGAAGTCGCCGTCGCGCGAGGCGGCCAGGAACGCCTCGACCACCCGCCATCGCCGGGGCAGGTCGGGGTCGGCGGACTGGGCGGTACGCACCAGGTGCCGGGCGCGGCTGGCGAGCATCTTGGCCGCGGCGGTTGACCGGCCAAGGGTCCGGCCCACCTCGTCGAACGGCACCGCGAAGACGTCGTGCAGCACGAACGCCAGCCGCTGCGCCGGGGTCAGCGTGTCGAGTACGACCAGCAGCGCCAGCCCGACCGAGTCGGCCAGCACGACGTCCTCTTCAGCGGCCGGCGTTGTGGCTGCTCCGTCGCCGGCCGGCTCCGGCGGTTCCAGCGGGACCTCGCTTCGGGCCGTGCGGGTGCGTAGCATGTCCAGGCACACCCTCGCTACCACGGCGGTCAGCCAGGCGCGAACGTTGTTCAGCTGATCGGTGTCGACGCGTGCCAGCCGGAGCCACGCCTCCTGCACCGCGTCATCGGCATCGGCCGCCGAGCCGAGCATGCGGTGGGCAACCGAGTGCAGGTACGCCCGATGTGCCGCAAAGTCCATGGTTACCTTCCCGGTCCGCCCTCCGTCATAGCCTTGACGATCCAGCAGAGCCAGAGGTAACAGGAGGAGCAATGGCACCATTGGTCTCCACGATCGAGGTGGCCCGCCCGCCGCACGAGGTGTTCGCCGTCGCGACCGATCCGCTGCGCTTCCCGGAATGGCAGCGCGACGTGGTACGGGTCCGGATGCTGGACGGTTCCCGGTTCGCCTCGACCCGCCGGATGCCGGGCGGTGCGCGCACGATTGTCCAGGCGATCACCCGCAACGACCCGCCGTACAGCTGGGCCGCGGCGGGCGTCGAGGGTGCGATCCGGCCGGCGGCCACGCTCACCATCGAACCGATCGACGGCGGCGCCCGGTCCCGGGTCACCTTCACCCTGGATTTCGAGGGGCACGGCGTCGGCGTACCGCTGGTGCCGCTGATCCGCCGCACGGCCGGGCGGTTCGCGCCGGCCAGCTATGAGAACCTGAGGAGACTCATGGAAGGGCAGACCGGCTGACCATCGACGGCGGTAACTTTGATCGGCGGTGACCAGATGCGCAGGTTCAAGCCGGCGATCGGCTCGGCGGTGTTCTTCGTGGTGGCGCCGGGCACCTTCGCCGTCCTGCTGCCGTGGCTGATCACCGGCTGGCGGTTGGACACGCCGTTGCCGGGCTGGATCGCGGCCCGGGTGATCGGGGTGCTGCTGATCCTGGTCGGTGCCATCCCGCTGGTGCACGCCTTCGTCCAGTTCGCCCGGGCGGGCGGGACTCCGGCTCCGGTGGCGCCGACCCGGCACCTTGTGGTGAGCGGGTTCAACCGCTACCTGCGCAACCCGATGTACGCGGGCATCACCGTGGCCCTGCTGGGCCAGGCTCTGCTCTTCGGCCAACTCGGGCTGGTTTTGTACGCGGCGGCTTTCTGGGCGGTGACCGCCGCGTTCGTCCACTGGTACGAGGAACCGACGCTGCGGCGCCAGTTCGGTGCCGAATATGAGGCGTACCGCCGCCAAGTCCCGGCCTGGTGGCCTCGCCGCACTCCCGTAGTCTTGCCCGGGTGGACAGACCCGCGGTGAACCGGTTTGAGGCGCCGGTGTCGGTCGCCGACCAGCCGGGCAGCGTGCTGCTGCCCGGGCACGACGTACCGCTCGGCCGGTACACCACGGTGCGCCGGCTGCTTCCCCAACGCGAGCTGCGTACCGTCGGCGCGTGGTGCTTCGCCGACCACTTCGGGCCGGCGGACGTGGCGAGCCGGCCCGGCATGCAGGTGCCACCGCACCCGCACACCGGCCTGCAGACGGTCACCTGGCTGGTGGAAGGGGAGATCCTGCACCGGGACAGCCTCGGCAACGTGCAGACCATCGTGCCCGGGCAGCTGAACCTGATGACCTCGGGTCGGGGGATCGCCCACGCCGAGACGTCACCGGCCCGCCGGCCGCCGGTGATGCACGGCCTGCAGCTGTGGGTCGCGCTGCCGGACGCCGCCCGGCACGGCGAACCGCGCTTCGAGCACCACGCGGACCTGCCCAGCGTTACTTCGTCCACTGTGGACGTTACCGTGGTGGTGGGTGAGTTCGACGGGGTACGCTCGCCGGCCCGGGTACCGGCACCGCTGCTCGGTGCCCAGCTGGATCTGGTCGGCGAGGCGCGGCTGCCGCTG
>JAFMQQ010000221.1 GCA_017354595.1 Micromonosporaceae bacterium | reverse complement strand
CCGGACTGTTCGGCGGTGGGGTCGCCGACCGTGTCCTTGAGGTGGAAGGCCGGGAACAGGCCGTTGGCGTACGCCTCGGCACCGAAGATCTGCCAGTAGTCCTTCCGCTCCTGCAACGGCAGGGCGAGGTAGTTGGTCATCATGTCGGTCGGCCAGTCGATGAACACGGTGACCGGAACATGGCCCGATATCTGCTCGCTGGTGTTCTTCAGGTACCGGTAGTTGGCCTGCAGTGACTTGGCGCCGTTGAGGTGCCCGTCCACCACGGGTACGTAGTCGGCGCCGCGGAAGTCGGGCGTCTGCTCGTCGGGATTGAACGGGTACATCCCGACGCTGTTGAAGTCCACATAGGGCAGCAGCCCGTTGGACGTGATGAGGATCCGGCGGTGAACGGTACGCCACGCGTACGCCCGCAACTGCTCCACCATCTGCCTCCAGTACCGGCGCAGGTAGGTGGCGGTGAACGAGGTGTCGCCGGCGTACATCCGGTTGGCGGTGACCTTTCCCCACTCGGCGGCCAGCGGGTTGGCCGGCGTCAACGGGTTGGTGTCCCAGCCGTGTGCCTGCAGGTAGGTCCGGTAGTTGAAGTTGCGGGTCAGGTCCCCGGGCGGCACGTCCCGCCGCGGGAGGTTGTCACCGGCCATCGCGAACCGGGTCTGCCAGTCCTGGGCCGTGAAGGCCGGGTACTTCGCCAGCAGGTAGCGGTTGAAGTCAGCGATGGTGTAGTCGTCGAAGCCCTCGTTGCCGTTGAAGCCGTACTTGAGCCCGCCGCTGAACCCTCCGTTGATCTCGTCGAAGAACAACCCGTCCACGCCCCCGTCGACCTGAAGTTCGGCCCAGCCGACCAGGTACTGGCGGTACCGCGGGTTGAAGAAGTTGCCACGGTACGCGTTCGGCACACCGATCTCGTCGTGCGGCACGGGCAGGTTGTCCGCGTCACGGGTAGTCATATCGGTGAAAGTTTCGATGCTGGGGAAGTCCTGCGGGAAGATGATGCTGGCGGTACCGCCGCCGACAAACGTGATCCCCTTCTGGTGGTACCGGTCGATCTGGCCGAAGTTGTAATCGGCCGCCTCATCGCCGGAGGTGGACCACTTCTGGATGGCTCGGATGTTGATGTCCGGGTCTAGCTGGTAGACCTGCGGATCCTCATCCCCCACGTCGGACTGGCTGAAGGCGAAGACCGTGAAGTCGTTTGCCGGGGCGAGGTCGGCCGCCGCAGCGGCAGCGTGGGCGGGCGCGGCGGCCGCTGGCAGCGACAGGGCGCCGACCAGTGCCAGCACGAGGGCGCCGCAGCCAGGCAGGCGCAGGCGCCGCGGCATGTTGCGGATCCGTATAGCGGTCACTGGCGGCCCCCCACGCGGTAGTCGATGCTGCGTCCCCGACGCATCGGCCAGCATGATATCGAAATCCATCCGCTGGTGGCGGCTGCGTCCGTGCGCCGACGGCTCAGCGCTGGAGCGGAACCGTGGTGCCGGCCCGGATTCCCTCCTCGTGATGCATGGCATTGAGCAGGCTGGTGAACTGGGCCTGGGTGAGCTGGTTGATGGTCGGCCCGTTCACATTGATGCCGGTCGCCTGCCCCAGGTGCTGGATGTACGCCTGGGTGTTGTTCTCGCTCGGCGGGGCGTACCGCTGGATGGTCTGCGCGATCGTGGAGTTGCCGTACCTTCCGGTGAGCAGGGCCTGCTGCGCCGCGTCGCCGGTCGCCTGGTCGGGAAAGACCGCGTCCGCGCCGGCCCGCCCGATGGCGCCGTGGTCGGTGGAGAACGGCCCGGGAACCAGGTTGCCCGGGTTGTTTGCCCGCCAGGCGAGCGTACCGTCCACTTTGACCTGGTCGTCGTAGACCACGTACCGGTGCTTCGCGTTGATGTTCCCGTCGGTCGCCTGCTGGCCGGGCAGGATGCCGCGGTAGGTGCCGCTGCTGCCGGGCTTCATGGTGCGCCACCGCGCCTGCTGGTCGGCGAGCGCCTTGTCGGCCCGGCGTTGCAGGTCCGCCTGCCGGCTCGCCTTGTCGGTCGGCCCGCCGGTACGGCCGCGGGCGGCCAGCCGGGCCAGCGCGGGATCGATCGCCTGCAGGTCCTGTGCCACCCCGCGCAGGGCGTTCACCGCGCCGCGGATGCCGGAGCTCACCTGCGCGCGTACCTCGGTGGCCTCCTGCACCTCGCGCTGCACCAGCGACGACTCCGCGTCGGTGCGCGGCTGGAAGGTGATGGTGCCGCCGTTGACCGAGCTGGGTACGCCCGAGCCGGACAGCCGCGCCCACCCGTCGGAGAGCTGGCGCTGTGCCGTGCGCAGGGTGCTGGATACCTGCGCCACCTGGGTGCCGATGGTGCCGTAATGGCCGGCCGCCTTGTCCAGGCCGGAGACGACGGTCTGGTAGTTGCTCTGCGCCGCCGCGCCCGCCTCGCCCTGCCAGCTGGCGCCGGCCCTGCGGGCCGACTGCAGCAGCCCGTCGCCGGTCGTGGTAGCAGTGCGCTGGCTCGACCGCCACCGGTCGGCAAAGCCGTCCAGCGCCGCCGGGTCCGCCTCCAGCTGCCAGGTCTTCGCCGTGACGCTGATCGAGGCCACGCCCTCATCCGCCATCCTCAGGCCACCTCTCCCATTGAATCCGGCTGGAGCGCCGAGTACGCGTCGGCGAGCTGGGTGTCCGTGTCGGCGTACCCGACCTGCGCGCCGCCGACGCCCATCGACAGGCCGTGAACCGCATCGGTCAGTGTCTTCATTGACCGGCGTGCCGCCGTGACCGCGTCCGCGAGTGCCGCGTGCAGGTCCGCCGCACCGTCGGCGTTGCTGAGCGCGCTGGCCGGCGGGGGGTCGCCCGCCTGCGATACCAGAGAACTCATCTGCTGCGCCGTGCGGCCGGTAGCACTGCCCAGAGTGGACAGTTCGCTCTGGCTGACGGAGAATCGCGAGTCCCTCATGCCGAGAAATCGTGGCAGCTGAACCAATCCGCCGGTAAGGGCAATTTTACCCACGGTTCGTTGACACTTTGACTCAACCGATCACCCGCGCGGCAACCTACTGTCTACTGTGGACCCGCAGTGCCGCGCCGGCCGCGGCCGGCGGGCGGGTCACGCCAGGCGGGTCACGCCAGGCGGGTCACGCCAGGCGAGTGCGGGCGAAGTTCCCGGTGTGCGGGTCGGGCCAGTGGTTGTTGGGCAGGTCGGTGTAGTCGCTGAGGTCCTGCTCCAAACCGGGATTCACCCAGGTGATCATCGAGCCGACCAGAGTGTTGTACGCGCCGATCGCCTCGACCCCGGCGGTGAGCATCGCGTCCGCGCTGACCGCGACGAAGTTGGTACCGGCGCCGGGTGCGGCACCGGCCGCGCTGGCCTGCGCCGCCCTGGTCTTGAGCTTGAGCACCTCCGTGGCCAGCTTGCTGACCAGCGAGCCGAGCAGGGCACCCAGGCCGGTGTAGAACATCAGCGCGTACCCGGCCAGCCGGCCCAGCCGGTCGCCGACCAGGCTCGCGGTCCGGTCGGCCAGCCGTTGCGCGGCCCGGCGCTGCGCGTCGATCGCGTCCAGGTACCGGTCCCGCCCGTCATCGGCGGGCAGGTGCGCCTTGACCTGCAACTGCTGCGGGCTGAGTACGGCCGCCGCGTTGGAGGTGACCCGCTGCACGTCCTGCCAGGTGGTGCGCAGCTGGTAGGCGGTAAACCCGACCGGGGCGGCGCCGATCGTCTCGGCCGCCCGGGTCAGGAAGCTCTCCACCTGTTGGTACGCCTTGGCCACCAGTTCCCCTACCGCGTCCCACAGTTGCTGGGCGAGCGCCGCCACCTCGTCGCACCAGAGCTGAGCGGTGTCCACCGCGCGCCGCTGGTACTGCTGGAGCTTCTCGATGATGTCGGTGTAGCGCTGCGACCAGTCGACCGACGGCAGCCAGGAGGACGGGTCGGTGGGCAGCCGGTCGGGCGGCGCGTCCGGCAGCTGGTCGCCATCGCCACGGATGCGACGCAGCACATCGCTGATGTCCGGTACCACCGGCGGCACGTCACCACCCATCGCGGCCCGCCATCAGGTCCCGGTACGACTGGGCGACCTCATCGTCGAGCTGGGTGTGCTGGCTGGCCATCTGGGTCAGCGTGTCACTCATCGCACTCATCGCCATCGATCCCTCGCCGAGCAGCCGGGCGACCCGGTCGCGCTCCCGCTCGTACAGCCTGGTGAACTCCTCGAATGGGCCGAGTGGCCGGTGGTCGACGGTCGCCGCGTCGAGTGCGGTGCGCATCCGCCGGAACTCGGCGCTCTGCTCGGCCCAGGCGGCCGCCTCGGCGCGCAGGCCGGAGACCCGGACCGCGAACGCGAGCTCCGGCTCGGCCGTTCCGCGCTCGGCGACCGGGCCCGACTGGCCGACCGGGCTTGACTGGTCGACCGGGCTTGACTGGCCGACGGGGCCTGATTGGCCGACGGGGCCGCCCGACTGGCCGGCCGGGCCGGGCTGGGTGCCGGCCGGCTGTTCGGCATCCGGGGTAGCCATCAGTCCTACTCCTCGTCGAGCCGCGGTGCCAGGTGCAGGTTGTGCAGGGACTCCTCGAACAGGTGCTGGAAGTGTGCGCCCACCTGGTCGAGACCGGCTGCTCCGGCCGCCGAGCGCCGCTGCGCCAGGTCGGCCCGAGCCTCGGTGAGCGCCCGGCCGAACGCCTCCACCAGGGTAGTGCCGCGCTGCCCGGCGACCCAGTCGGCGCGCGCAGTGCATGCCTGGAGGCCGGCCTCGGTCACCGTGACCACCAGCGCACCGGTGGGGTCGGTGCCGGTACCCGATGGCTGCTGCTGCGGCGAGTCGATCAGGCCGTCCAGGGTGCCCAGGGTGGCATAGAGGTCTTCGAATACCTCGTCGAACGGGCGGGGGTTGGCCAGGCGGGCGTCGCGCCGCAGCTGCGCCGGGTCGGTCTGGCTGTGCGGCCGGCCGGGGGAGTCGTCGCGGGCCGCCTCGTCCAGCCGGTACCGCCAGTCGTCGTCGGCCATCGCGTGCCGCAGCCGTTCGTCCCGGTTGTGGTTGGCAGCCCGGCATGCCTGTACCACCGCGGCGCCGAACGAGCCGGCGGGCAGCCGGGACTGCCAGTCCGGGTCGACCCAGAGATAGTCGGGGAACGCGTCCTGGCCCACCCGGGCCCGTACCGCGCCGGACTCGTCGACCCCTTCCGCGCTGCCGGCCGCGGACTGTGCCTCGGCGATCAGGTCCGACATGGCCATGCCGCGCCGGGCGAGAATGGTGGCGTCGCGGATAGACTCGTCCCTCATGGCGGTCACGTTACGTGTGTCGAGCCGGCAGGCGAACGTCAGAACTGCCCACACCGGATAACAAAAGTCCGACACCGGGGTACCGGTGCGACCTCCAGCCGTCCGGCGTGGGGCCGCTGGCCAGGTGACCGGCCATCCTCCCGGCCCAACCGCGCCGCGGCCGGAGATGCCGATCCTATGTAGACAGTGCCTGGGCGGCAGTCGGAGTCGATGCTGAGTACGGCGCCGTGGGCCTCTCCCGGGGAGTACCGCTAGCATCGATGCCGACACGTCCCGCGGCGGCATCGGGAGGGTCATGAACAACGAGATCGACCGGCTGCTGGGGAGCAGCGGCTCGGTGATCTACCCGGGGCTGGGCAGCCCGGCGGCTGGCGAACCGACCGCCGAGCAGCCCGGTGCGCAGCCGCGGCCGCCCGCGACCGCCCCGGAGCAACCACCGCAGCCACCCGCCGAGTCCGATGTGGACCCACCGCAGGATGGCGAGCCGGGGCTGATTCTGCCGGCGGGGTGGGTGGAGCCGGCACCAGGCCTGGACGCCGACCCGCAGCGCAGGCGGTACCAGCGCTGGCGCACCGCCAGCGCGCTCGCCGCGCTGGGCGCGACCGCGCTGTTCGTGCTGATCGCCCTGCTGCTGGCCCTGATCCTGCCCCGGCTGCCGCACCGGGCGCAGCCGGCGGC
>JAFMQQ010000874.1 GCA_017354595.1 Micromonosporaceae bacterium | reverse complement strand
GGGCGGCCGGCGCGGCCGCCCCGGCCGGGCTGCACCCGGGCGAGGTGATCTGGTTCGCCAACGGCTTCTACGTCGAACTGAAGGACGGCGGCGGAGCCTCCGCAACCGAGGTGATCGTCGACCCCGGTACCGGCGCGGTCGCCCTGGAGCCGGGGCCGGCGATGATGTGGAACACCCGGTACGGCATGCACCGGTTCACCGGCGCCACCAGCGTGTCGGCCGTCCAGGCGCAACAGATCGCGGCCGCCTGGGTGGGTGCCAACCTGCCCGGCCGCCGGGTCCTGGCGCCGGAGGTGTACCCCGGCTACTACACGATGGAGACCGGCACCGTCGGTGGGACCGTCAACGGGATGCTGTCGGTCAACGCCAGCACGGGCCAGGTCTGGTACCACAGCTGGCACGCCGCCTTCATCGCCCGGGAGGATTCCTGACCGGCCAGCTGGTACCGCCGGCACCCGCCCCACCGTCCCGGGTGCGGGCGCTGGTGGTCGACGACGAACCCAGCCTGCTCACCGTGGTCGCCGGGTACCCGCGGCGCGAGGGGTACACAGTGGACTGTGCCGGCGACTGCGCACCTTTACCGACGCGTACGTCATCATGCTCGCCGCCCGCACCGACGAGGTCGACAAGCTGATCGGGCTGTCCATTGGCGCGGATGACTACCTGACCAGACCCTTCTCCCCCGCGAACTGGTGGCCCGGGTCAAGGTGCTGCTGCGCCGCCCCCGCTTGTCCGCCGGAGCCGATCCGGTACGCCGCTTCGGCCCGCTGTCCGTCGATCCGGAGGCCCGGCAGGTCCGGCTACACGGAGAGCCGGTGGCATTGACCCGCCCACCACGGCACCATCGCCCACACAGCGACGGCCCCGGACCGGCGCCAGCTTCACCCTCCCCCGCCGGCGCACACACCCCGCTGACCGCCATTGTTGGCCAGGCCTCCGGCTCGTAGCGCAGACCTTCGGCCGGCGCCGGTGTGCGACCGGTACCGCGGCACCGCCGTGCGGCTCCACTGTGGACTGCAACGCGCACCACAAGAGCCAAAGGCACCGCGGGTGGCTCCCCGTGACCACATCGGCTCGTCCCGGCCCGCCGGGCACGGCCTGTGGCGAGGGCAGGCCGGGTACGGGCAGAATGCCGATGTGGACACCGGGCACGGCTGCGATGTGTGGTGGGCGAGGCCGAGCCAGGCCGCGGAGCGCGACGTCCGGCTGCTGTCGGATGCCGAACGTTGGCGGCTGGGGCAACTGCACCGGGCCGAGGATCGGGACCGGTTCCTGTCGGCCGCGGTATTGCTGCGCCGGGTCGTGGCCGCCGCCGGCGGCGTGCCGCCGGAGCGGGTGGTGGTGGACCGCACCTGCCCGTCCTGTACCCGGCCGCACGGCCGGCCGGTGCTGCCCGACACCGGCCTGTACGCCTCGGTCAGCCACTCCGGCGAGCGGATCGCGGTCGCCCTGACCCGGCTCGCACCGGTCGGCGTCGATGTCGAGCAGGTATCGGCCCGGATAGATCCGCACCAGCTCGCCGGCCAGGTGCTCGGCCACGGCGAACAGGCCACCGACACAGAGACATTCCTGCGGTACTGGACCCGCAAGGAGGCGGTGGTCAAGGCGACCGGTGACGGGCTGCGCGCCGACCTGCGCGCGGTACTGGTCGGCCGGCATGACCGTCCACAGTTGCTGGACTACCCGGGACGCCCCGGACTCCAGGCGGCGCTGTCCGACCTCGATCCGGGGGACGGGTACCTGGGCGCGCTGTGCGTACTGAGCCCCGACCCGGTACCGGTCGCACAACGGTGGTACGCGGAGACCATCCGGTGATCGGGTGGCGCCCGCCGCGGCGGCGGCGATCGTCCTCCAGTCCACAGTAGACACATGCGTTCGCGGCGGGTCAGGCGGCTGACCCGGTGAGATCAACCGTGCCGGGCGAGGTTGCCCAATTAGCGACCTCGGAAACCTTCACTCATGGCGAACCATCTACATATAC
>JAFMQQ010000220.1 GCA_017354595.1 Micromonosporaceae bacterium | reverse complement strand
GCTCACCTCGGCCGGCCGCTGGCTCGGGTGGTACGGCTCGCGCGGACCCTCCGCCGACCGGTACGCCAGCGGCTGCCGGCCGGCCGCGAGCGGGTCCCGTACGAAGCGCCCGCTCTGCTCGCTGACCAGCCGGAAGCTGCTGTCCTGGCGGTACGTGCGCGGCGGGTCCTGCTCGTGGTGCAGGTGCTGGGTGCGCACGTCGCGCCAGGTGTGCGCCCGGTCGCCGGGCTGGTGCAGCAGCCCGTCCTGACTGCGGTAGGTGCCGAACGGATCGTCCCTGGCGTGCAGCAGCCCGTCGGCGCCGGTCTGCAGAACCAGCCGGTGCCCGGCGCTGGTGGACGGGACAACCGAGACCACGTTGCCGTTGGCGTCGAAGGTGCGCCAGAGGCCGTCCGGTGGGTCGGCCGGCAGCCCGGTCCTGGGGTCGAGGCTGGCCACCGTCTCGGTGCCCCGCACCGGGTCGGTCCAGACCAGGTCGGTGGCTCCGGTCACCGGCCGGCCCAGTTCGCGGGCGAGTACCGCGGCGGGCGGGTCAGTACCCAGGCCGGCGTAGCAGGAGATCATCCTGACCGCGTTGGCGCCCAGGTCGATCGCGCCGGCGTGCTGCAGGTCCGCGAGACCGCGGGCGAAGTCCGCGGCGCTCATCCTGACATTGCCCACCACCAGCTCGCCATTGGGACGCCCGACCACGGCGATCTTCACCACGCCCGGCTCCGCCTGCAGGGCGTCGGCATGCCGGGCCGCCAGCGGGTCGGCGGAGAAGTCGTACCCGGAGGAGGTGTGCCGGACGAAGTCGTGCACCGCCCGCATCGCATCCGGCCCGTGTACCAGTGGCAGCCGGTCCAGGTTCTGGTGCGTCGCCGCCCAGTGGCTCGCCTCGCCCGGCCCGGCGTACCCGAAGCCGGTCGGGCCATGCCCGCGCAGGATCACCTGATCCACACCGGCCGGCGGGCGCATCGTGTCCAGAATGGACTGTCGTTGCGCGTCGAGCGCATCCAGCACCTCGGGCTGCGCACCCGCCCGCCGCGCCGCGTACCAGTCCCGGGTCAGCGCGCGCAGCTGGGCGCTGGCCGGGGTCTCCAGCCGTACCGCGAACTCCTGCCCGGTCTCCGGATGCCGCCACCAGGTGACCACCGGCTGGTTGTCCCGCCAGCCGTCCAGCCGCACCGGCTCGTACCCGTGGTTGGCCACCCCGTCGATGACCCGCTGCGCCGCCTCGGCGTAGCCCTGCTCGGGCAGTTCGACGCCGTACTGCAGGGCGTCGTGCGGCTGCTCGGCCAGCTGCTGCCGCAGCAGGTGCGGCTGCGCCGGCGGCTGCTCCACCAGCCGGAAGCCGCCGTTGAACCGGGCGGCCTGTTCAACCGCCCGGGTCAGCTCGGGCTCCACCTGCACGGCCCGGGAGGAGGCGTCAACGGCTTGTGGCGCAGTGGCGTGTTCGGTCGCGGGATCCGGCGCGCTGGCATGCGACGCCTGGACGTCGGTGCGGGCCACCTCATGCCAGGCGGCCGCCGCGTCGTGCCACTGGCCGGTCGCCGCCCGCACCTGCTGAGCCTGGTCGTGCGCGGACTGCGCGGCCTGCCGGGCGGTCGCCTCCGCTTCACGCTCCACTGTGGACTCGCGGTGCGCCTGCTCCGCCGCGCGGGCCTGGTCGGCGGCGACCCGCCGCTGGTGTGCCGCGGTCTGCTCGGTGTGCTGTGCCGCCCGGTCGAAGTGCTCGGCCACGCCCTGGTACGCCGGATCCCGGGAGGTACGCAGCTGCTCGGCCGTGTACCGCTCCTGCCGGGCCCGCTCGTCCAGCAGCCGGGCCTGTTCGGCGGCGTCGGTGGCCAACCGCCGGTGCTCCTGCGCCCGGTCCTCCAGTTGCCGCGCGGTATCGCCGTGCAGCTGTGCCCGCTCCCATTGCTGCCGGGCCGCCAGCTCGTGGCTGGTCGCCTGCTCCTGCAGGCGGGCAGCCTGGTCGAAGTGCTGGGCGGCCGAGCGCGCCGAAGGCAGCCGCTGCGCGCCCGCGTACTCGTCGGCGATCTGCTCGGCCTGGCGCTGGTACCGCTGCTCGTGCTCGATGGCCTGCCGCTGGTGGGCCGCGGCGTCGTTCTCCGCCCGGCGCGCCGCCTCCTGCAGCAGCCGGTGCTGCTGGCTCGCCGTGGCCCGGGACTGCTCTGCCTGCTGGCGGGCGAGTTCGGCCCGCTGCCGGGCCGCCTCGAACCCGGTCGCGCGTTGCCGAGCCTGCTCTGCCAACCGCCGCTCGTGTGCGGCGGCGGGTGAAGCCGGCTGGGACCGGGCCGCGTTCTGCTCGTGCCAGTTCGCTTCGTGCAGTGCGTCATCGCGCCGGTAGGTCAGGTCGGTGATGGTGCGCGCCTGCGTGTCGCGCTGCATCGCCTGGCGGTACGCCTCGGCCAGCTGTGCCTCGGCCTGGCCGCGCTGCTGCGCGGCGACGCTGCGGTACTGCTCGGCGTGCTGGAGTTCGGCCGCTGCCTGGGCCCGCTCCTGCCCGGCCAGCGCCGCGCTCTGCTCGCTGACCCGCGGCGCACTCGCCGGCGTGCCGTGCTCCACAGTGGACAGATGAGGTTCCGCGCCGGGCGTCGTGGTGGGGTGGGCCACCGGCTGGGCTTCCGGCTCGACGGCTGGCGGGTGTGCGCTGCGCGGGTGCTGCGTACCCTCGGCGCTGATCGGCTTGACACCGTGCCAGTTGGAGCCGAGCAGGGCGGTCTTGCCGATCCACTGCGCGTCCTTGCCGATGTGCCGCGGGCTGCTGCCGGCGGCACTGATCTCGTACGGGGTCGGATAGCCGGGGCTGCCGAAGCGATGGTTGGCCGCGCGGTCCAGGATCTCCTGCGCCGCGTCGCGCTGGCGCAGCATCTCCGCCCGGAGCTGACCCGGCTCGGCGAAGCCGTATTTGCTCCGCAGCGCCTCGATGTCCACGCTCGGGTCGCCGCGCTCCCACCGGTTGACCCGATCCAGTTCGATGTCGACCTTCTTCATCTCGGCGTCGAGCCGGCCGAAGATCGCGTTGGCCCGGTGCTCCGAGCCGGGCATCCAGTCGAAGCCGGCGCGGGCCCAGGCGAACCCGCCCACCTTGCCGGCCGCATTGACGCTGACGTACTCCATCCCCGAGTAGCGGTACCAGGCCTCCATGTGCGCGTTGAACGCGGAGGAGAAGCCATGCCCCTGCAGCCGATCGGGGACCTGGGCGTGGGTGATGTGGGCGTACAGCGAGCCGTCGGCCTCGCGGTGGAACTGGTACACCATCGCGTGATGGGAGCGCCCGAGCTCTGGATGGACCAGGTTCAGGCGCACCGTGACCCCATCGGGCTCCAGGGTGATGCTGTGCTCGTCCGAGAGGTCCAGCTCCACCCGGGTACCGGCGAACTCGCGACCGGCGACCCGCTCCGCCCAGGCCTGCCGGATCGCGGTGTCCCACCTGCCGATCTCGGCGTGGCTACTGGGGATCAGCTCATCCAGTGACGGCGGTCGATGCTCCTGCTGCCACGGTTGGTCCCGCCAGATCTCATTGTGCGGGGAGAGGTCGGGCTGCCCGTGCCCGCCGACGGCGGCCGGGTGCGCCGTCTCGTGCGCCTGGGTCCAGTGCTCAGCCTCTCCTGGTCGGGGAGCATGGTTGGACATCTGGCGTACCAGGTCGTGCACCTGCTGATCCGTGGCTTTGACGACGACGTCCTCGCCGGCCGCGTCCCTCTGGTGGCTGTAGGTACTCCAGCGGGAGGCTTCGGCACGCGGCAGATCCGGCCGTGCGCTCGGGTCGATGTTCGGATCCGCATCGGTCACGGTGATCCGGCCGCGGTCACTGAGGTGGACCTTCTGATCGGCACCGGCAACATCCAGCCCGCTGCGCAGCGCCACATCGCGAGCCAGCGTGGTGGCGGTGTGGCCGCGCAGGTTCATCGCCGGCGAGTCGCCCTCGCAGGTGAGCAGCACGACCTTGCGGCCCTGCAGCTCGGGATGCTCACCGACCAGCCGGCTCAGTACCCGGGCCACCTCGGCCGAGGTGACCTCGCGCCCGCCCATCGTCACGACGACCCGGCCGCCGACCACCTCGCTGTGCATCACCACGACCAGGTGTTCCGAGCCGGCGGCGTTCAGCAGCCTCGAGTTGGTGCCCAGCTGGTCGCCGCCGGTGAAGTCGGCGATACCGCGACCGGCGTCGATGTGCGCGGCGTCGATGACGTGGTCGACGTAGTCGTTGCGAAGCTGGAAGTGGGCGATCACCTGGTCGTCGGTCGAGCAGGGCAGCTGCTCGGAGTGGTCGACCGCCTCGCCCCAGGTGCGGTGCGAGGCGATCTGCCCGTCCTTCAGCACACCTTCCTGGTTCAGGTGCTCGTGGAAGGCCTCCCGGTACGCCGGGTTGCCCGGCTGCGCCTCGCCCGGGCCGGTCCAGGCGTCCCTGAACTGCTGCTCGACCCGGTTCAGGACATGGTCCAGCACCGAGGGTTCGGCGCAGGTACCGTGTGTCGCCGACCGGAACTCCGTCGGTACCCGGTCCAGGGTCTCCTGGACGGCCCAGTGATGCGGGCTCTGCTCGTGGTCCTTGAACCACTTCCGGTTCCCGATCCCCTGCTCGCCGCGCTCCAGGCGCTTGATGCCCTCGGTCTGCAGCCGGGTGGCTTCCCGGTGGTCGGCGTCGCTGCGCTGCGCCTCGGTCATCCGGCTCCGGTACGAGCCCTCGATCCTGGTGCGCCCGGTCTCGATGAGGCTGGTCCGTACGCTGGTGCTCGCGGTCAGCTTGCCGTCCGGGGTAAGCACCGCGGCGGCCATCCCGCCGCTCTCCAGCGCGGCCGCGTCGCGCGCACTGAAGTTCGGATCGTCCACCCACCGCTGCAGGGCGTCCAGCTTGCGGTTGTACTCGAAGTCGGCCAGATCCTGCGCGGCCCGGTGGGTGAGGTGCTGTGCTTCGGGACTGTCCACCCCACCGGTGGCGGTCAGGTCAACGTCCCGGAACTCCATTGTGGACCAGGACTTCTGCACCTGCTCGGTGACGAGGTAGTACTGTCCGTTCTCCCGGACCACGACCTGGTGCGGCTCGGAGAGGTCGGTGTGGTACTGCTCGCTCACCCGTACCGGCTCGGTCCCGTGTACCGGCGGCTGCGTGGTGCCCGGGTCCTGCAGGCTCGGGTCGTGCAGGCTCGGGTCGTGCACGGCCGGGTGATGCACCGTCGGGTCGTGCCCGGCCGGATCGTGGACGGCCGGATCGTGGGCGGCCGGCTGGCGCGGCGCCTGCTCATGCGGCGCGGTCGCTGGGGGGTGCCCGGTCGGGTGGGCGCCGGTGGCCGCCGGTTCGTGGACGGCGGTCAGCTCGTCCACCTTCGCCGATACCTTCCTGGCGTCCACAGTTCCGTGGCCGTCGCCCAGCGCCTGCTCGACGTACCGGGTCAGCTCCTTCGCCGCGCTGGGTTGCCGATCCCCGAACTCCTCCTTCGGGGTGCTCATCACCTTGTCCGCGATCTGGGTGATCCGGGCTTCGACCGTGGCGCGGTCGGCGTTGTGCAGGCCCTGCGGGTACTCGCGATCGAGGATGCCACGCAGCAACCGCTCGCCATTGGTCAGTCGGTCGCCCGGCGCGGCGTGCCGGCCGCCCGCCGCCGATGTCCAGTGCTCGCCCGCGTGCGCCGTCTCCACTGTGGACGGATGAACGGCCGCGCGGGCCTCCTCCTGCAGGGCCGCGATCCGGTGCGCGATCTCCCGCGGCGACCTGGGTACACCGTGCTGGGCCAGGTGGGCCTCGACCGCCGCGCGCAGGCCGGGCGGTGCCTTGAGGTCGTGCAGTGCCGCGTCCACCGACTCCCGGGTCACCGCCGGCGCGGGCCTGGCCGGTCCGCTGGTGGTCGGCTCGTGGATGGTGACCGCCTCGACGACCTTCGCCGGCTGCGCAGCCGCCGGCTCCCGAACCTCCGTCGGCTCCTGCACGGGCGCCGGCTCCGGCACC
>JAFMQQ010000873.1 GCA_017354595.1 Micromonosporaceae bacterium | reverse complement strand
GGGTACCGGCGGCCATGCCCGCCTGCGCCCAGTCGGCCGGTGTGACCACCCGGGAGACCTCGATCCCGGCACCGAAGTCGTAGTAGCCGCGCGCCTCAAGGGTCGCGGTCAGCTCGCCGGCATACTGCCGGGCCAACCGGCCGCGCCAGTCCAGGTCGCCACGCACCAGGTTGGGTACCGGCGCGAGCACGTAGTAGACCTCACGGCCGGCGGGTGCCATCTGCGGCTCGGTGCGGGTCGGGTTGCTGACCAGCAGCGAGGCGTCGCTCATCAGGCGACCCTCCTTGATGACCTCGTTCAGGGTGCGCCGGTACGACCGTCCGAAGTGGATATTGTGGTGCGCGATGCCCGCGTACCGCTGCTTGGATCCTATGTGGAGTACCACGGCGGAGGGCGACGGCCGCGATCGGCGCGGCTGCTGCCGCAGCAGCTCGCGGTAGGCGACCGGCAGGTCGGGGTTGAGTACCACCGCGTCAGCCGGGACCCGTTCCCCGTCCACCGTGACCACCCCGGTCGCCCGCCCGGCCTGCACATCGACGAAGTCCACCGTCGTACGGTAGCGGATCTGTACCCCGTGCTTCTCCGCGGCACCGGCGAGCGCGCGTGGCACCGAGTGCACGCCGCCGCGCGGGAACCAGACGCCGCGCACCGTGTCGAGGTACGCGATGACGGCGTAGAGGGCGAGTGCGTGGAAGGGCGAGACGCCGGCGTACAGCGCCTGGAAGGTGAACAGGCGCCGGGTGCGGGGATCGGCGAAGAACCGGGACACCTTCGGGTACAGCCGGCCGAAGCCGCCGCCGGCTGCCAGCCGGAACAGGCCGGCGGTGAGCAGATCGCGCGGCCGGTCGAAGTTGCGTTCGATGAAGTCATGCCGCTCCAGCCGCCACAGCCGGGTGACGTGCTCGACGAACCGCAGGTACCCGGCCGCCTCGCGCGCCCCGCAGACGCTGGCCACCTCGGCCGCCATCGCCTCGGGTGTGCTGCGCACGTCGAGGGTGGAGCCGTCCGGGAAGTGGGCCCGGTACGCCGGATCGAGCTGCGTCAACTCCAGCCAGTCCGCCGGCGACTCGCCGACCGCGTCCAGTGCCTCGAAGACCAGTTCCGGCATGGTGAGTACGGTCGGGCCGGTGTCGAATTCGTACCCGCCGATGGACAGCCGGCCGGCCCGGCCGCCGGGTACCGCCTCCCGTTCCAGGATGGTGACCTCGCGCCCGGCCGCGGCCAGGTGCAGCGCGCAGGCCAGCCCGCCGAGGCCGGCGCCGACCACGACGACCCGGTCGGTGGGTCCGGCTACCGTACGCATCCCGCCATCCTGCCCGGCCTGGCTGACCGGCGCCGCGCCGGGTCGGGTAGCCTCGGGCTCGCGCTGCGGCGCGCCCCGGAGGGCACGCCGAAGCCAGGTAGCAGCCCCGGTGGAGGAACCCTTATCAAGGAGACCTGCAGGCCCGATTTCGGCCAGTTCTACGCCGCGCACTTCCAGGTGCTGACGGTGCAGTTGTACGCGCACACCGGCGATCTGGCGGAGTCACAGGACATCGTGCAGGAGGCGTTCTGCCGGGCGCTGGAGCGGTGGTCGCAGGTGTCCCGGTACGACGAGCCGGTCGCCTGGGTGCGCCGGGTCGCCTGGAACCTGGCCACCAGCCGGTGGCGCCGGCTGCGGGTGGCCAGCGCCTTCGCCCGCCGGCACCGGGATGAGCCGGTCGCCGGGCCCGGTCCGGAGCGGGTCGCGATGGTACGCGCCCTGGCGCGCCTGCCCGAGCAGCAGCGCCGGGTGGTGGTACTGCATTACCTGGCCGACCTGACGGTACCGTCGATCGCCACCGAACTGGGCGTACCCGAGGGGACGGTCAAGTCCTGGCTGCATCGCGCCCGGGCGGCGCTGGCCAGCCAGCTGGAACTGGCAACAGAGGGCGGTACCCATGTCTGAACCCGGTCGCGCGCTGGAGGCCGGAGGTGACCCTCTGGTCGCCGAGTTCGCCGCTCTGCAGACC
>JAFMQQ010000872.1 GCA_017354595.1 Micromonosporaceae bacterium | reverse complement strand
ATGGGCCGCGTTGACCGAACCTGGCGAACTCGGTGAGTGGGCACCATACACAGTGGACCGGAGCCTCGGCGTACCCGGGAAGCTGACGCTTAACATGATCGATGGCGATACGAACCAGGAGCTTCCCGCGACCGTGTTGCGCGCCGAGCCGCCCGCACTGCTCGAACACACCTTCGGCACCGACCTGCTGCGCTGGGAACTCGCGGCGACCGCGGACGGCACCCGGTTGACCCTGCGGCACACCCTCCAGGAGCGCGACTGGCTGCCGAAGGTCGCCGCCGGCTGGCACATCTGCCTGGACGTCGCGGAGCACCTGCTCAACGGCGAACCGGTCGGCCCGATCCGCGGCAAGCAGGCGCTCGACTTCGGCTGGAACGCGCTGAACGAGGCGTACGCCGCCCGGCTCGACATCCCCGCCTCCGGACTACCTGAAGGCCCGGCGGCAGACGACGATGTGTAGCCGTGCTTCGGCACCGCTCGGCGGAGCAGGCGAACGCGGCTGACCCGGTCACCGGCGCGTGCCAGCTGGTGGAGGAGCTCGGTGCGGCGGCAACGCCCCCGCGGCGGCCGGCCCGCCGCCGTGCCCCGTGGTCCTTTGTGGACGTTGTTGGCCCCGGGGTGAGGTGTGCGGCCGCGGCTCCCCTTTGCTCTGCTTACCTATACGCATCGCCGTTCGGGTGAGTGGGTGGGTCGTCCCTTTGGTGTAGCGCCGGTGTAAGCAGAGCAAAGGAGCGGCGCACCCCTTACCCCACCCCCCGCCCCGGCTCCGCCACCGGTGCGACGATAGCGGCCATGCTGGTACTCGGCGTCGACGCGTGCCGGGCCGGCTGGGTGGCGGTACGGCTCGAGGCAGCGACGCCCGGCGACCCGGCCGTGCCCACCTTCGCCGGTGCCGCGCTCGCCCCCACCTTGACCGCCCTGCCCGACTGGAGTAGCGCGACAACAACCGCCGTCGATATCCCGCTCGGCCTGCTCGACACCGGCTGGCGAGCCGCCGACACCCGGGCGGCCGCCGCGGTCGGCCCACGGCGCGGCAGCGTCTTCCGGGTACCACCGCGCCAGGTCTGGGACGAGCCGGAGTACGCCGCCGCCAACCTGTGCTGCCGCCGGCTGACCGGGGCCGGGCTGGCCCGGCAGACCTTCGGCCTGCGGGCGAAGCTGCTGGAGGCGAACGCGCTGCGCGACGCCGGCCAGCAGCTCTACGAGGTGCATCCGGAGCTGTCGTTCCGCACCATGGCCGGCGCCCCGCTGCGGTACGCCAAGACCAGCTGGTCCGGTGTGGCGATGCGCCGAGCCCTGCTCGCCGGGCAGGGCATCGTGCTGCCCGACGAACCCGGGCCGGCCGGCCGGGCCGCGCCGGACGACGTGCTGGATGCGGCCGCCGTCGCCTGGTCGGCGTACCGGATCGCCACCGGCCGGGCCGGCTGCCTGCCCGAGGTGCCACAGGTCGACCGGCACGGCCGGCCGGTGGCCATCTGGTACTAGCGTTCCGCCAGGGTCGCCGAAGGCCGCGGCGTCACCGCGGTCGGGCAGGGCTGCTCGTGCACGTAGAGCACGCCAGCGGCCGAGTACGCCGTTGGTACCTGGCTGGCGAAGTTCAGCATCGCCGGGATGCTGCCGAGGATCTGCTGGTCGCCTGCGACCACATAGATCGCCCACGGGCAGGCAGGCACCTGGTACGTCAGCCGCACCGGGTTGTGCGCCGGGTCGAGGTAGTGCACCTGCGACCGGTACAGGTGCTGCGCGCCGGTCGGGTCCAGCCGGTACACCGCCCAGAACACCCGCAGCCGCCCGCCATCGCAACCCGGCTGCCCCTGCGATGGCAGGACCGCCCGTACCGTCAATGACCTGCTGCTCGCCGGCCCGGCCGCAACAACGCACTGCGCCAGCCCACCCGGCCCCGATCCGGACACCGACGGCGACGGCGCCTCGCTGGCCGGTGCCACGAACAGGCCCGGACCCGCAGCGCCGGGCGAGGCGGCCGAGGCGGAGG
>JAFMQQ010000871.1 GCA_017354595.1 Micromonosporaceae bacterium | reverse complement strand
ATCCGCCGGGTATGGGAGCGGGGTGGCAGGTTCGACGGTTGGTCGGAGCACTTCTCGTACCAGCGCTGGGTGGACGCGGCGACCGAGGTGCTGCCCGGGCACGGGGTGGACCTGGACTGGTACACCACCCGGGAGCGCGAGGCGGCCGAGGTACTGCCCTGGGACCATCTGGACTCGGGGCTGGACAAGACCTGGTTGTGGCAGGACTGGCAGGACGCCCTCGCCGGCGAGGAGCAGGACGACTGCCGGTGGACGCCCTGCTTCGACTGCGGCGTCTGTCCCACCATGGACACCCAGATCCAGGTCGGGCCGACCGGCCGCAAACTGCTCCCGCTCACCCCCGTGAAGCCATGACGCGACGGCAGCCGGAGAGTCACCAGGAGCCGGTCGTCCAGCGGATCCGGCTCCGGTACGCCCGGCGCGGCCCGCTGCGGTTCACCTCGCACCGGGACTTCGCCCGGGCCTTCGAACGGGCGGTGGCCCGGGCGCAGGTGCCGGTCGCCTTCTCGCACGGCTTCACCCCGCATCCCCGGATCTCGTACGTCGGCGCGGCGCCGACCGGTACCTCCAGCGAGGCGGAGTACCTGGAGATCGCGCTGCGCCGGCGGGTGGAGCCGGAGTGGCTGCGGGCGGCGCTGGACGCCGCACTCCCGCCCGGGCTGGACGTGCTGGCCGCGGTCGAGGCCGGCACGTCCGGTTTCGCCGAACGGGTGGAGGCCTCGCACTGGCGGGTGGAGCTGCCCGGTGTGGACCCGGAGGCGCTGCGCCAGGCCGTGGACGCCTTCCGCGCCGCCACCGAGGTACCCGTCGAGCGCCTGACCAAGCAGGGCCGGCGGAGGGTGGACGTACGCTCGGCTGTGGTGCGGTTGGCCGCCGAGGCGGTACCTTCCGAGGTCGGTGCCGCACAGTGTGCGATACTCGACCTGGTCGTACGGCAGGTGACTCCGACCGTACGCCCCGATGACATCCTCTCCGGCCTGCGCGTCATGGTCGGCCTGGAGCCGCCGGTACCGGCACGCGCCACCCGGCTGGCTCAGGGCACGCTGACCGAGCAGGGGGAGATCGTGGATCCGCTCCTGGCGGAGCACGTCCAGGTCGTCACCGGAGCTCCGCCGGCCGGAACCACGGCTTAGGCGGAGTTGGCAGACTTCGACATCGTCGCGCCGCGGGGATGTCGGGAACAACCTGCGGCGTCCCTGCGTGGCTGCGGCAACGCGCCCGGGGAGGCCAGAACTGGAGAACGTGTCCAACATGCTCGATAACGAGCCAACGGGCGGTGACCAGGCCGGTACCCCACCGGCGGGCGAGACCGCTGCGGCGAAGTCCCCAACCAGGCGCACGCGTACCACGCAGCGCCGCAAGACAGCGACGGTGCCGCCGGAGGCGGCGCCCGAGACCGGACCGGCCGAGCAGGCGCCGGCCCCGGCGAAGAAGACCCGAAGCCGGCGACGCGCGGCCGAACCGGACGCAAGCGGCGGGTCCGGACAAGAGGCATCAGACGGTACGGGCACCACCCCGCCCAAGAAGACCGCGGCCAAGGCGGCGCCGGCCAAGGCAACACCCGCCAAGGCGACGCCGGCGAAGGCGACCCGGCGGCGGAAGGCGGCAGCGACCGCCGAGCCGGACGGTGCCACCACCGGTGCCGTGTTGACCGGGCCGGAGGTAGCCGGCGAGGTACCGGCCGGGGTGAGCGACCCGGAGGTACCCGCCGGCGGTGGCCGGTCCGGCCGCCGTGCCGCCGCCGGGCCCGCGGCCAGCGTGCTGTTCATGGCTCCCGAGGTGCCGGAGACCCCGCGCGCTACCAGGCGTACCCGGGCCGCGGCGGTGACCGATGCGGAGCCGCCCGGTACCACCGGTGGCCAGGCCGGTGCGCCGGCCCCGCCCGCGGCGGAGGCCGAGGAGCCGGTACGCACCCGGTCGCGCCGGCGGGGCAAACGGGCCGAGGCGGCGGAGCCGGCTGCGGCCGCCGGTACCGCCCCGGACGAGGCGGCGC
>JAFMQQ010000870.1 GCA_017354595.1 Micromonosporaceae bacterium | reverse complement strand
GGAACGTCGGGTCCTTGAGGGTGGCGAGCGGATAGGAGAAGAGCTGGTACCCGTTCGACCCCACATCCGCGACGTACAGCCGGTCGTTGTAGGCGAGGTAGACATTGCCGTTCTGGTCGACATTCTCCGCCTTCGCCACCTCTTTGCCGCTGTCCACATCGACCACCCGGACGCTGCCATCGGCACCGATCTGAATCAGGCGCGAGCCGGAGAACGCCGGCGGATTGCCGTCGAAGTTCGCCGGGCCGCTCAGGTCCCCGTCGTTCACGACCGGATACACCGTGCTGTTCTGGCTCTTCGAGTTGTCCAGCGCCCCGGCCTTCGGCCCGCCCGTGTGCGGATCGAGGAAGTGCAACTGGTGATTCTCGTCGTCAGCGAAGACGAGCCGGTCACCCACCGACAAGAACTGGTCGCTGCTGGCGTAGTCCAGGGTCCACATCTTGCCGTTGTGGTCGCCGTCGAACCCGTAGATGGTGTACGGCTGGTCGGTGCTGCTGTAGGTGTTGGCGGTCAGCAGTACCGCGCCGTCCTGCACCCAGAAGTCCTGCCATGTGGGCGAGCTGTCGCCGGAGGTTGCCAGCGGCTGTGTCCACAGTGTCTTGTTGGTGGCGATGTCGTACCCCCCGACGGTGAGGCCAATGTCGGTGGAGACGGCAAAGTAGAGGCGGTCACCGATGAGTTCGGTGAAGTTGTCATAGCCGTTGGCGGTGACGCCGGGCACGACTGCCGGAGGGGCGAACGAGCTGGCGAACGGTACCTCGGCGACCTCGCCGCGGGAAACCACCGCCAGGACGGTGGTGACCGCCACGACCAGGACGACGAACGCGGCGGCCGAGATCCAGACCAGTCGATGGCGGTACCAGCGCCGGGCCATCCCGGCGCCCGGCTCACCGGGCGGCGTGCCGCTGGGTGGGCCGCTTGGCTGGCGCGGTGCGAGGCCGGGTGGGCTGACCGGGCCGGATGGGCTGACCGGGCCGACCGAACCGGCCGGAGCGCTGACCGGGCCGGGTGGGTTGACCGGGCTGGCCGAACCGGGCGGGGCGCTGACCGCGGCCGTACTCACCGGACTCACCGCCGCCGCGGGTACGCTGACCGGACCGAACTGCGGTGGCGCGACGGATGTCCCGGGGGCCAGGGCCGCCGAGGCGGTCGGCGGAACCAGCTCCAGGATGGCGCCCTCGGCGACCGGCAGCTCCGGCTGCTCCAGTACCGTCGGCGCCACCCCCAGGGTCGCGTGCAGCAGTCTGGCCACGATCGGCAGCCGGGACGAGCCGCCGACCAGGAACAGCCCGGCCAACTGGTCCGGGCGCAGCCCGCACCGGCCGATCACCGCGGCCGTCTCCTGCACCGCCCGCCGCAGCAACGGGTCGGCGATCCGGTCCAGCTCCTCCCGGGTCAGGTGCACCGCGTCCGCCACGTTCGGTACCGCCACCGGCGCCACCGCGGTGCGGGAGAGCATCTCCTTGGCGCCGCGTACGTCCTCCCAGAACGCCCGCCGCAGCCGCAGCTGCGGGATCGTCGCCTCGGTGCTGGCCAGCGCGGCCCAGGCCGCCGGTCGAGTCTGCTCCAGCAGCGTGCCGAGGTGCGTGACGAGTGCCTCGTCCACGTCCAGCCCGCCCAGGTCCGGCAGCCCGCCATCGCCGACCACTTCGAAAGCGGGGCGGTCGGCAGGGTGGCCGCTGTTGCGTACCACTGCGATGTCCAGAGTGCCGCCGCCGAAGTCGAAGACGGCGAGGCAGCCGCCGACCGGTACCGGCCGGCGCAGCACTCCGGCGAAGTACCGCGCGGCGGCCACCGGCTCCGGGACGTACCGCACCGGCGGCCACCCGGCCCGTACCGCCGCCGCGGCCAGCACCTCCCGCCGCCGCGCCCCCCACCCGGCCGGGTACGTCAACGCGGCCGGCGGCAGGAAACCGACCGCCTCGACCGCGGCGCGCGCCACCGCGCCGAGTACCGCCGCCAGCAGGTCCACTGTGGACACTTCGACCCCGCCGAGCA
>JAFMQQ010000219.1 GCA_017354595.1 Micromonosporaceae bacterium | reverse complement strand
AGCGCGATCGCGAGCGCCTGGATGCCGGCCTCGCGCAGCGACCGCAGCTTGCCGCGGATGTCGTCCTCGTCAAGCGGGACAATCACCGTACCGTCGGCGCCGATCCGTTCGACCGCCTCCACGGTGTGCTCCAGCGCGGCGAGCGGCTCCGGCTTCGGCCAGATGATCCAGCCGGCGAGCCCACCCGGTACGAATGAGCGGGCGATCTGCAGCACCTGGCGGAACCCGGCCGTGGTCACCAGCCCGACCCGCGCGCCCTTGCCTTCCAGGATCGCGTTGGTCGCCACCGTCGTACCGTGCAGCACCTGGCCGATCCCGTCCTGGCCGATCGCGTCCAGCGACGTGGCCGCCTGGGCACATACCTTTTCGATGCCCGTCAGCACGCCGACCGACTGGTCCTGCGGTGTCGACGGTGTCTTGGCGCGGAACGAGGTTCCGCTCTCTTCGTCGATCAGAAGGATGTCGGTGAACGTGCCGCCGACGTCGACGCCCAGACGGTAGCGCATCCTTTAGCTCCTCTCTCAAATGACGCCGGCGGCGCTGAGCCGGCGAAGCTCGTCTTCGCCGAGTCCCAGCAGCCCGCGGTAGATGTCGTCGTTGCTCGCCCCGAGCGCCGGCCCGACCGACCGGACCGCGCCGGGCGAAGCGGACAGCTTGGGGAAGACGTTCTGCATGGCGATCCGGCCGTGGGTCGGATCGGCGAGTGACACGATCGCGTCCCGCGCCGCGAAATGCGGGTCCTCGAACATGTCCTTCGCCCGGTAGATGCGCCCGGCCGGCACGCCGGCCCGGTGCAGGGTCTCGAGCAGCTCGTCGGCGTCGAGGCCGGCGGTCCACTCGGCGATCAGCGCGTCCAGCTCCTGCATGTACTCGCCGCGGGCGCTGTGCGTGGCGTACCGCTCGTCGGTGGCCAGCCCGGGCCGGCCCATCACGCCGGCCAACCGGGCGAATACCGAGTCCTGGTTGGCGGCGATCAGCACCGCGTCGCCGCCGCGGGTCGGGTAGACGTTGCTCGGCGCCACGTTGGGCAGCACCGGTCCGGTGCGCTCGCGCTGATATCCGGAGAGCTGCCACTCGGGCAGCATCGACTCCATCATCGCGAGCACCGACTCGTAGATCGCCGCGTCGACCACCTGGCCGCGGCCGGAGCGCTGCCGCTCGTGCAGCGCGATCAGCGTGCCGAGGGTGGCGTGCAGGGCGGCCAGGGAGTCGCCGAGCGAGATACCCGCGCGGGACGGCGGTTCGTGCGCCGACCCGGTCACGTAGCGGATGCCACCCATCGCCTCACCGATCGAGCCGAATCCCGCGCGGGCGGCGTACGGTCCGGTCTGGCCGAACCCGGTGACCCGGGTGACGATCAGTCGAGGGTTGATCTCCCACAGTTCGTCCGGGGAGAGATGCCAACGCTCCAGCGTGCCTGGCCGGAAGTTCTCCAGGAGTACGTCGGACTGGCGGACCAGCCGGCGTACCAGATCCTGACCCTCCTCCTGGCGCAGGTCGCAGGTGACCGACTTCTTGTTCCGCGCGACGACCGGCCACCACAGCGACTTGCCGTACGGCTTCTCCCGCCCCCACTGCCGCATCGGGTCACCGTTGCGGGGGTCCTCGACCTTGATGACCTCGGCGCCGAAGTCCCCGAGCAGCTGACCGCAGAACGGGCCGGCGAGCAGCTGTCCGAGCTCGACGACGCGGACATCGCCGAGGGGCAGCGGGCGCGGCTGGTTCATGCGTTCTCCTCGTTGGAGTTGGTCTCCGGTGCGGACGGGCTCGTTGCGGATGGGGCGTTGGTCCGGCGCGGGCCGAGCAGCGATGCGCGGGCCGAGAGCAGGTGCGCGTGCATGACGGCCTCGGCCCAGTCCGGGTCGCGGGCGCGCAGCGCGGCCACGATCTCGAGGTGGTGGTTGACGCTGCGCGCCCGTGCGGCCGCATCGAAGGAGTGCAGCGTGCGCAGCAGCACCGAGCTGTGGATCAGCTGACCCACGGTCGCGGTGAGCACCGAACTGCCGGCCAGACCGTTGAGCGTCGCGTGGTACTCGGCGTTCAACCGGTACACCTCCTCCAACTGGCCGGACTCCGAGCGCTTCTTCAGCGCGGTGGCGATCCCGTCGAGCCGGTCAATGTCGGCGAGGGTCGCGGACTGGGCGGCGGCGCGTGCCGCGAGCCCTTCCACCCGGGCTCGGATCTCGAAGATGTATACGAGATCCGTGTGCGGGTACTCCACGACCCGAGCGCCCTTATTGGTCGTGATGTCCACAAGTCCCTCCGCCGCAAGCCGGCGAAGCGCTTCCCGGACAGGGGTTCGGCTCACCCCGAGCTTCGCTGCGAGATCCACCTCACCGAGCCGCTCCCCGGGGATGTACTCCCCGCTCAGGATGCGCTCGCGCAGTTGGTCCACCGCACGGTCGCTGGCTGCCGTCATCGAACTCTCCGATCGCTTAGTTGCATACATTTAGTCGAACAGTCAAGCCTTGACAAGGCCCGGACCGGCAATTTTCTCGGGGATTGCATACATGTGAAGGCGGTGTTAGACAGGCTCATGCTCTCCGAACGTGTGGCCGACGGGCCCCCCGCAGTCGCGGAGATCGTTGAAGTCGGTCCCCGCGACGGCCTGCAGAACGTACCGACCGTGGTCTCCACGACAGCGAAGATTGCATACATTCAGGCCCTGATCGATGCGGGCGTACGGCGAGTCGAAGCCACCAGTTTCGTGCATCCGCAACGGGTGCCGCAGATGGCCGACGCCGAGGCGGTGATGGCCGGCGTCCCGCGCCCCGCTGGGGTCAGCTATATCGGTCTGGTGGTCAACGCCCGTGGGCTCGACCGGGCGCTGGCCGCCCGGGTGGATGAGGTTAACGTCGTCGTCGTGGCCACCGAGACCTTCTGCCAGCGCAACCAGGGCATGTCGATCGCCGAGGCGGTCCGCTCGTTCGCGGCCATCAGCGATCGGGCCCGCTCCGCCGGTCTCCGGGTCACCGCCACGATCGGCGCGAGCTTCGGCTGCCCGTTCGAGGGAGAGGTGGCGCCCGAGACGGTCGCGAAGTTGGTCCGGCAGTGTGCCGGTGCAGGCGCCGACGAGATCACATTGGCCGACACGATCGGCGTCGGTGTCCCGGCCGACGTGCAGCGCCTGGTGCGCGCGGTCCGCGAGGTCACCGATCTGCCGCTGCGCTTCCACTTCCACAACACGCGGAACACGGGGTACGCCAACGCACTCACCGCTGTCGCATTAGGAGCGTCCGCTTTGGACAGTAGTGCCGGCGGTATCGGCGGCTGCCCGTTCGCGCCCGCGGCGACCGGCAATATCGCGACCGAGGATCTGGTGTACGCGCTGCGGCGTTCCGGGATCGAGTCCGGTGTGGACCTGAGCCGGATCGTCTCGGCGGCGACCTTCATCGGTGGGGAGCTCGACATGAGACTGCCGGCGCTACTCGGCCGGGCCGGCGACTTCCCGGGCGCTGACTTCCCGGGCGCTGACTCCCCGGGCGCTGACTCTCCGGGAGGTGGCTCGTGAAGGCCGCCGTGATGACGGCGGTCGGCGCCGACCTCACCGTCACCGATGTGGATCTGGATGCCCCGCACGCCGGCGAGGTGCTGGTCGACATCCACCACTGCGGCGTCTGCCACTCAGACCTGCACTACCTCAACGGCTCGCTGCGCACCGGCCTGCCGGTGATTCTCGGCCACGAGGCGGCGGGTGTGGTGGCGGAGGTCGGTCCCGACGTCGCCGACCTGCGCCCGGGCGACAAGGTTGTGTTGACCATGGCGCCCTCGTGCGGCCGTTGCTACTGGTGCGCCAACGGCGAGCGCACCCTGTGCCAGCGATTCGCCGGACTTGTCGGCGGCGCCTTTCCGGACGGGTCCACCCGCCTCTCCTGCAACGGCGAGCCGGTGCGCCGGGGGCTCGTACTCGCGGCGTTCGCGCAGCGAACCGTCGTGCCCGTGGAGGCCGCGGTGCGGATCCCAGCGGATATGCCGACCGACATCGCGGCCGTGGTCGGCTGCGCGGTGCAGACCGGCTTCGGCGCGGTACTGAACACCGCGCGCGTACCGGTCGGCGCCTCCGTGGTGGTCAGCGGGCTCGGCGCGGTCGGGCTGTCGATCGTAGCGACCGCGGCGCTCGCCGGCGCATCCGTGATCATCGGCGCCGACCTCAACCCGGACCGCCGCTCGCAGGCGGCCCGGTTCGGCGCGACGCACACAGTGGACCCGGCGGCCGACCGGATCGACCACACCGCGCGCGAGTTCACCGAGGGTCGGGGCGCGGACTTCGCGTTCGACGCGGTCGGCCGGGGAGAGGTGGTACAGAGCCTGCTGAAGGCGACCCGCAACGGCGGTACCACCGTGATGGTCGGCATGCCGTCCACAGAGGACACGGTGAACGTACGGGCGTTGGCGCACGCGTTCTACGAGAAGAAGCTGATCGGTTGCTACCTCGGCTCGGCCAACCCGTACCGGGACTTCCCGCGGATCCTCGCGCTGTGGCGGGCCGGCCGGATCGACCTGGCGGGTCTGGTCACCGCCCGGCGGCCGCTCGACGAGATCAACGCCGCGGTCGCCGACCTGAGCCGGGGCGCCGGTATCCGAACCGTGTTGGAGATGACCCGATGAGATACGACAGCGCCTTCATCAACGGAGACTGGATCCCGGTCGGTCCGGAGACGATGTCCCTTGTGGACCCGGCCACCGAACAGGCGTTCGCCACCCTCGCACTCGCCGGACCGGCCGATGTGGACAAGGCGGTAGCCGCGGCACGCTCGGCCGGACCGGCCTGGCGGGAGGCCGACCGCGCGGCGGTGCTGCGCCGGATACGCGACGGGATCGCCGCCCGGCGGACCGAGTTCGCCGCCCACATCACCCAGGACATGGGGTGCCCACCGAAGATCTCGGACGCGGTACAGGTCGGCACGCCGCTCGCGGTGCTCGACGGCTTCCTGTCGAACCCTGATCCCGCTGTCGAACGGCTCGGCCACTCTCTCGTGGTACGGGAACCGGTCGGGGTGGTCGCGGCGATCACGCCGTGGAACTACCCGCTGCACCAGGTCGTGGCGAAGCTGGCACCGGCGCTGCTTGCGGGCTGCACGGTGGTGCTGAAGCCGAGCGAGATGGCGCCCTCGGCCGTGCTGCTGCTGGCCGAGATCTTCGAGGAGGCGGGCCTTGCGCCGGGCGTGTGCAACGTGGTCGTCGGTACCGGCCCGGTCGTCGGGGCCGCGCTCACCGCGCACTCCGGTGTGGACATGGTCTCGTTCACGGGGTCCACTGTGGCCGGACGGCTCGTCGCGAAGTCGGCCGCGGAGACCGTCAAGCGGGTCACCCTCGAACTCGGCGGCAAGTCGGCCAGCGTCGTGCTGCCCGATGCCGACCTGGCGAAGGCGGTGAAGGCCACCGTCAACAACGCGTTCCTCAACTCCGGCCAGACCTGTACGGCCTGGACCCGGCTAGTCGTGCACCGGGACCAGCACGACCAGGCGGCGGCGCTCGCCGGCCAGTTCGCCGAGACGATGGCCGGCCGGCTGGGACCGCTGGCCTCGAAGGCGCAGTGGGAGCGGGTACAGGGCTACCTGGCCGCTGGCGAAGGCCGGCTGGTGACCGGCGGACCGGGTTTGCCCGACGGACACGACAGGGGTTACTTCTGCCGGCCCACCGTCTACGCCGACGTACCGCGGGATGCCCGGATCGCGCAGGAGGAGATCTTCGGGCCGGTGCTGGCGGTGATCCCGTACGCGGATATCGACGATGCCGTGGCGGTCGCCAACGCCACCCCGTACGGGCTGGCGGGTGCGGTCTGGTCGGCCGACCAGGACCAGGCGCTGGCCGTCGCCCGGCGGCTGCGCACCGGACAGGTCGACCTCAACGGCGCACGGTTCAACCCGGTGGCGCCCTTCGGCGGCTACGGCCAGTCCGGCAACGGCCGCGAACTCGGCCGGTACGGCCTCGACGAGTTCGTCGAGATCAAGTCGATCCAGCTGGGATAGGCCCACC
>JAFMQQ010000869.1 GCA_017354595.1 Micromonosporaceae bacterium | reverse complement strand
GGCGGAGCCGGCCGGCCGGGAGGTGCTGCTGGCCGGGCCGCGCTCGTTCTGCGCCGGCGTGGACCGGGCCATCGACATCGTGGACCGGGCACTGGACCGGTTCGGTGCGCCGGTCTACGTACGCCGGCAGGTGGTGCACAACGCGCACGTGGTCGCCCGCCTCGCCGACCGGGGCGCCGTCTTCGTGTCCGAAGTGGATGACGTACCGGCCGGCGCCACCGTGGTACTCGCCGCGCACGGCGTGGCACCGGCGGTTCGCCAGCGCGCCGCCGAGCGCGAACTGCGCGTCATCGACGCCACCTGCCCGCTGGTCGCCAAGGTGCACACCGAGGTGCGCCGGTACGCCGGCCGCGGCGACACGGTGCTGCTGATCGGCCACCGCGACCACGAGGAGGTGGAGGGTACCCTCGGCGAGGCGCCGGACCGGGTGCTGGTCGTCGAGGACCTCGCCGGCGCGGCCGAGGTGCAGCCCGCCGACCCGGCCCGGGTTGCGTACGCCATGCAGACCACGCTCGCCGTCGACGAGGCGTCCACCATCGCCGATGCGTTGCGGCAGCGGTTCCCGTCGCTGCAGGGCCCCCGTACCGACGACATCTGCTACGCCACGACGAACCGGCAGCAGGCCGTGCGCGCGGTCGCCGAGAACGCGGACCTGATGCTCGTGGTCGGCTCGGCGAACTCCTCCAACTCGCTGCGGCTGGTGGAGGTTGCGTCCGCCGCGGGCTTGCCGGCGTACCTTGTGGACGATGCCGGGGAGGTCGACCTCGCCGCGCTGGCCGGCGCCCGCCGGATCGGCATCACCGCCGGCGCCTCCGCCCCACCGCACCTGGTGGAACAACTCATCGACTGCCTGGGCGGGCTCGGGCCGATCACCCGCCGCGAAGTCCAGGTCGCCACCGAAGACGTCACATTCACACTTCCCCGGGAGGTGAGCTGAGCGTGGCCATGCCGCTGCGTCAGTCTCTGCGGCTCGGCAGCTACCTGCTCCGGCAGAAGCTGCAGCGCCGCGATAAGTTTCCGTTGCTGGTCGAGCTGGAACCACTCTTCGCCTGCAACCTCAAATGCTCCGGTTGCGGCAAGATACAACAGCCGCACACTCTGCTGAAGCAGCGCATGCCGGTGGAGCAGGCGGTCGGCGCGATCGAGGAGAGCGGCGCGCCGATGGTCTCCATCGCCGGTGGCGAGCCGCTGATGCACCCGCAGATCGACGAGATCGTGCGGCAGCTGTTGCGGCGCAACAAGATTGTCTTCCTGTGCACCAACGCGCTGCTGCTCCCCAAGCACCTGCACAAGTTCAAGCCGCACCGCAACTTCGCCTGGATGGTGCACATCGACGGGTTGCGCGAGCGGCACGACGCGTCGGTCTCGAAGGAGGGTGGCTTCGACGCCGCCGTCGAGGCCATCAGGCAGGCGAAGGCGGCGGGTTTCCGGGTGATGACAAACACCACGTTCTTCGATCTCGATACACCGCAGGATGTGGTGGGCGTGCTCGACTACCTCAACGACGAGATCGGCGTGGACAACATGCAGATCTCTCCCGGGTACGCGTACGAGAAGGCGCCGGACCAGGAGCACTGGCTGGCCGTGGAGCAGACCCGGGAGCTGTTCCGCAAGGCGTTCGGCGACGGGCGGCGCAAGAAGTGGCGGCTGAACCACTCGCCGCTGTTCCTGGACTTCCTCGAGGGCAAGCGGGACTTCGAGTGCACGCCGTGGGGAATCCCGTCCTACTCGCTGCTGGGCTGGCAGCGCCCGTGCTACCTGCTCGCCGACGGGTATGCCAAGACGTACCGGGAGCTGATCGAGACCACGGAGTGGGAGAAGTTCGGCCGGGGCAAGGATCCGCGCTGCGCCCAGTGCATGGCGCACTGCGGGTACGAGCCGACGGCGGTAATCGCCACGCTCGGTTCGCTGAAGGAGTCGATCCGCGCCGCGGTCGGTGCCTGAACCCGGTTCTCGACCGTCTACAGTGGACATATGCTGCACCGGCGCCCCCCGCCCGGGGC